>NZ_JBMOWQ010000272.1:0-20950 GCF_049310485.1 Pseudomonas sp. GZD-209 | reverse complement strand
CCCCGCGATTGCGTCAGGCCAGGCTGCGATGTTGCTCCTGCTGACACCATCGCGGGGCAAGCCCGCTCCCACGGGCCGTAAATCAGTGGCGGAAGTGGCGCATGCCGGTGAACACCATCGCGATACCGGCCTCGTCGGCGGCGGCGATGACTTCGGCATCGCGCATCGAGCCGCCCGGCTGGATGACCGCGCTGATACCCACTTTAGCTGCGTTGTCGATGCCGTCACGGAACGGGAAGAACGCATCCGAGGCCATGACCGCACCCTGTACCTGCAGGCCAGCATGTTCGGCCTTGATGGCCGCGATGCGCGCCGAGTTGACGCGGCTCATCTGGCCGGCGCCGACACCGATGGTCTGGCGCTGCTTGGCGTAGACGATGGCGTTGGACTTGACGAACTTGGCGACTTTCCAGGCGAACACCAGGTCGTGGACTTCCTGTTCGGTCGGCGCACGCTTGGTGACGATCTTCAGGTCATCGGCAGTGATCATGCCGATATCGCGGCTCTGCACCAGCAGGCCACCGTTGACGCGCTTGAAGTCCCAACCGGCGGCACGCTCGGCTGGCCACTCGCCGCACTCCAGCAGGCGTACGTTCTGCTTGGCGGCCACGACGTCGCGGGCGGCCTGGGAGATTTTCGGGGCGATGATCACTTCGACGAACTGGCGGTCGACGATGGCTTGCGCCGTTTCGCCATCCAGCTCACGGTTGAAGGCGATGATGCCGCCGAAGGCCGATTCGGTGTCGGTGGCGTAGGCCAGGTCGTAGGCCTTGCGGATGCCGCCTTCGTTTTCCGGCACGACTGCGACGCCGCACGGGTTGGCGTGCTTGACGATGACGCAGGCCGGCTTGACGAAGCTCTTCACGCATTCCAGCGCGGCGTCGGTGTCGGCCACGTTGTTGAACGACAGCTCCTTGCCTTGCAGCTGGATGGCGCTGGAGATGCTGGCTTCGCCTTTCTTCGCTTCAACGTAGAACGCCGCGCTCTGGTGCGGGTTCTCGCCGTAGCGCATTTCCTGGGCCTTGACGAACTGGCTGTTGAAGGTGCGCGGGAACTCGCTGCGGCCTTCGGTGGACAGGGTGGCCTGGGTCTGGTCGATGCTGCCCATGTAGTTGGCGATCATGCCGTCGTAGGCGGCGGTGTGCTCGAACGCCTTGAGCATCAGGTCGAAGCGCTGGGCGTAGGTCAGGCCGCCGGCCTTCAGGCCTTCGACGATACCGGCGTAGTCGCTGGCGTTGACCACGATGGCCACGTCTTTGTGGTTCTTGGCTGCCGAACGGACCATGGTCGGGCCGCCGATGTCGATGTTCTCGATGGCGGTCGGCAGATCGCAACCCGGCTTGCTGATGGTGGCTTCGAACGGGTACAGGTTGACCGCGACCAGGTCGATCGGCTTGATACCGTGCTCGTTCATGATGGCGTCGTCGGTGCCGCGACGGCCGAGGATGCCGCCGTGGATCTTCGGATGCAGGGTCTTGACCCGGCCATCCATCATTTCGGCGAAGCCGGTGTAGTCGGCCACTTCCACCGCGTTGACGCCGTTGTCCTTGAGCAGCTTGTAGGTGCCGCCGGTGGACAGGATCTCGACACCGAGCTGTTGCAGCTCACGGGCAAATTCGAGGATCCCGGTCTTGTCGGAGACGCTGATCAAAGCGCGGCGGATCGGCAGGCGGGTAGTCTGGTCGGTCATTTCAGATTCCATAACGCGGTGGAGTCAGCAAAAAAGGCGCCTCGTTACGAGCGCCTTTTTGGTTGGGGTTCTGGCCTTACAACAGATCGTACTGCTTGAGCTTCTTGCGCAGCGTGCCTCGGTTGAGCCCGAGCATCTCGCTGGCCTTGGTCTGGTTGCCCTTGACGTAGTTCATCACGCTTTCGAGCAGGGGCGCCTCGACTTCGGAGAGCACCAGGTTGTACACGTCCGTGACGGTAGCGCCTTCCAGGTGGGCGAAGTAGTTGTGCAGCGCCTTCTCGACGCTGTCGCGCAGGGTCTGGCCCTCCTCGCTCGGCGTGTTCAGGTGCTGCTTGAGGTTGGCGTTATCGCTCACGGGCGTTGTTCCACTCACAATTGTCTCGGTCATCATCGTCATGCGGCCACCCCTTGTTCGTCCTCTGTCCCAAGGCTCTGTCGACGTTCGGCGAAATAAGCCTGAACGTTGGCGCACTGCGCTTGTGTGTCTTGCAAAGCGTTGAACTGGCTGCGGAACTCCTTGCCGCCAGGTCGGGTTGCCAGGTACCAGCCAACGTGCTTGCGGGCGATCCGCACGCCCATCACATCGCCGTAGAAGGCATGCAACGCGGCCAGGTGTTCCAGCAGAATGCGTTCCACTTCGTCCAGCGCAGGGGCGGGCAGGTGCTCGCCAGTGCGCAGGTAATGCTCGATCTCGCGGAAAATCCACGGCCGCCCCTGGGCGGCACGGCCGATCAGCAGGCCGTCGACCCCGGTGGCGTCCAGCACCGCCCGGGCCTTTTCCGGCGAGGTGATGTCGCCGTTGGCGAATACCGGGATCGACACCGCCTGCTTGATCGCGGCGATGGTGTCGTACTCGGCGTCACCGGTGTACAGGTCGGCGCGTGTGCGGCCATGCACCGCCAGCGCCTGGATGCCGGCCTGTTCGGCGATCTTCGCCACGTTCAGGCCGTTCTTGTTCGCCCGGTCCCAGCCGGTGCGAATCTTCAGGGTCACCGGCACCTCGACAGCGCCGACCACAGCGTGGAGGATCTCGCTGACCAGGGCTTCGTCTCTCAATAAAGCAGAGCCGGCGGCCTTGTTGCAGACTTTTTTTGCCGGGCAACCCATGTTGATGTCGATGATCTGGGCGCCAGCTTCGACGTTGGCCCGTGCAGCGGCTGCCATCATCTGCGCGTCACCACCGGCGATCTGTACCGAGCGCGGCTCGGGATCACCTTCGTGGATGCGGCGCAGGCTCGACTTGCGGCTGTTCCACAGGCTCATGTCGCTGGACACCATTTCCGACACCACCATGCCCGCCCCCAGGCGTTTGCACAGCGTACGGAAAGGTTGGTCCGTGACCCCGGCCATTGGCGCAAGGATCAGGTTGTTGTGCAGTGTGTATGGGCCGATGCGTACCGCCGACATAGGTGTTCCCTGTTGTGGGGCCGAATCATTGGAGTCGAAAAAGGGTGGGCATAATACCCGCTCTCGATGACTGGATAAAGAAGGATTTGGATAAAATCTGAACAGTTGTCGGCTTATGACATTTGTGTGGGTTGGTGCGGACCTCGTGGGAGCGGGCCCAATGTGCGATGCCGGCGTAGCCGGTACCATCCATCGCGGGGCAAGCCCGCTCCCACGTGCCCAATGCGCGATGGCGCAGCCCGCAGGGCTGCATGATCTGCCACAGGTTTGGTGATCACTCCGGCGAGCGGAAGCTCAGGCTGTAGTTCACTGCCTTGGGCCCCGGGTCGAGGATGTCCAGGGCGATGTGGATCGGTGTCTGGCTGGGCATCTCGCCGCGGCCTGCCAGCTCCCCCGACAGGTACTCGCTGGGCTTGAAGCGCCGGCTGGCGATCAACTGGCCATTGAGGTCGGCGAAACGCAACTCCAGCAGCGGGAAAGGCTGGGCGAAGGGGGCGCGGTTGTAGATGATCGCATCGACGATCAGCGCGCCTTTGAAGTCAGGGTGGCTGCGCACCACCAGGTTGCTGCTCTTGATCCGCGAGATGTCGACGCGGGTCGGCACCTCGCAGCCGACCATCGGGCACAGTTGCTGGAACCACGGGCGGTACTGGTCCTGGCGAGCCATTTCGTCGAAGTGGTACCAGATGTACTGGAATGCCAGCAAGCCGGCCGCCAGCAGCGTCAGTAGCCCCCACAACAAGCGCTTGCCCCAGTTCGGGGCGGGCTTTTCCCAGCCCAGTTGCAAGGGGTCGTCGACCACATCGACCAGCGGCTCCTTGCGCGTGCGCTCGGGTTTGAGCGCCAGGCTCGGCTCCACACGCTCGTCGGGCTGTTCGTCCAGTTCGTCTGCATCGCGGGCCGACAGGCGTTCGCTGCGCAGGCCGTCGTCCAGTGCCGACAGGCCAGGCTCGGGGAGCGGCTCGTCGCGGCTGGACAAGCGTTCGACCGGCGCGTCGAGGTCATCATCCTGTGCTGGCTGGCTTACGGCTGGCTCGTCGTCGAGGTCGAGTTCGGCGCTGCCCAGGGTCGGTTCGGTGCGTTCGTCGGCAGCCGGTTCCAGGTCCAGCGGCTCCTGTTCGACCAGTACCGGCGCCTCCGTGTGCTGCGCCACGGGCTCGACGGGGTCGTCGGTGGCGGTGCCGAATGGCTCGTCGCTGTGTTCGTCGATGCCGTGCTCGTCACGGCTGGCATGCAAGGTGGGTGCTGGTGTGGCGGCCCGCCGGTCGCCGGGGCTGCGCCGTTCCAGGCGAGCCAGCTCCTGATCGAGGTCGAAGTCTTCCAGCGCCTCGGCGGTGCTGGCCCAGTCCTGCTTGACCGGCGGCACCGGCTCGATGGCCGGCGCCACGACCTGTGCCACGACCGGCTCGGCCGCCTGCTCAGGCTCGGCGGCCGGGGCGGCTGGCTGCCCCGTCGCCGCGCGATTCTGCTCCAGCAACTGCTTGGCGGCGTTGAACACCTGCAGGCAGTTGCCGCAGCGCACCACGCCACGCGCCACACTCAACTGGTGATGGGTGACGCGAAAGCTGGTCTGGCAATGTGGGCACTGGGTGACGAAACTGTCGGTCATGCGGCGGTCCGGGGGGCTGTGCAGGTATTGAGTCTAGGCGCGCTTAGCGACGGCGACCACTGATCCGTACCCAGCCGTCGCGCACGGCAATCGGGTCCAGGTCGAAGTCGGCGGCGTAGGCCGCGGCCACTTCCTCGCCCTGTTCGGCAAGGATGCCCGACAGCGCCAGCAGGCCGCCGGGGCGTACCAGGCCGGACAATTGCGGCGCCAGCGCCACCAGCGGGCCGGCCAGGATGTTGGCGACCAGCACGTCGGCCTGCATGGCCGGCATGTGCTCGGGCAGGTAAAGGGGGAACCTGTCGTCGGCGATGCCATTGCGCTGGGCATTGTCGCGCGAGGCTTCCAGCGCCTGCACGTCGATGTCGGTACCGACCGCTTCACGGGCGCCGAGCAGCAGCGCGGCGATGGCGAGGATGCCCGAGCCGCAGCCGAAGTCCAGCACCTGGGTGCCTTGCAGCTGTTGGCCGTCGAGCCATTCCAGGCACAGCGCAGTGGTCGGGTGGGTGCCGGTGCCGAACGCCAGGCCCGGGTCGAGCAGCAGGTTGACCGCGTCCTTTTCCGGCGCCTCGTGCCAGCTCGGCACGATCCACAGGCGCTGGCCGAAGCGCATGGGCTGGAAGCCGTCCATCCAGCTGCGTTCCCAATCCTGGTCCTCGATCACCTCGGCCTGGTGCTCGGGCAGTGCGGCGCCGGTCAGCAGGGCCAAGTGGGCGAATACCGCGTCGGGCTGGGTGTCGGCCTCGAACAGCGCCAGCAGGTGGGTGTGCGACCACAGCGGGGTGGTGTTGAGGTCCGGTTCGAAGATCGGCTGGTCTTCGGCGTCCATGAAGGTCACCGACACAGCACCCACTTCCAGCAGGGCGTCTTCGTAGGTTTCGGCTTGTTCCGGGCTGATGGCCAGGCGTACTTGCAGCCAGGGCATGGCGGGCACCTTTGGTAAATCGACAGGGGCAGCCCGAGGCTGCGCGAAAGGGCGCCAGTTTACGTCAGGCGGGCGCTAAAAGGGAGTGAGGCAGCGAGCGGGGCATGGCAATAGATACCGCGGATCCGTTTCTGGTCAGCGTCAGACTGCAGGCACATTCACTGTGAGGTACTGATGATGACCAACCAAACACTGGACGCGCGGATGACGCAATGGGGCGAAATCGTCGAAGAGCGTCTGGCCACGCAGATGTCGCTGCAGGCGGTGATTGAAGAGCAGATTGCGGTCGAATTCCAGTTTCTGGTGCCCGAAGTGGCGTTCACCCCGGAGCTGCTGTCGGCGCTTTACCAGGCCTCGGTCATGCGGGCCAGCGGGTTGTTTGCGGAGACTGAGGCAGGCGCCGAGCAGCCATGACGAGAGCAGGTGCCGGCAAGCCAGCATGAAAGCGTGGAAATCGTGATCGAAAGTGTCAGTGTGCGTTTCATCACTGCCTATGACGACGCCCTGCGGCGCCACTGGTCGCGACGTCCCGCGGATCTGCTGGATTCGACGCTTTATGTGCAGCGCCTGCGCGAGGTGCTGTTCGATCATGTGATGGACCTGCAGGCACTGCTGGAGCAAGGTCATGCGGGTGATGCCCTGCATGGGCATGTCCAGGCCTACCAGCAGGCTTGGTCCGAGCAGGCGCCCTCGCTCCTGTTGGCCTAGCAGAAGGGGCAGCGTAATTCGTGTGGGAGCGGGTTTACCCGCGAAGCAGGCGGCGAGGTGGATGGCACCGGCTCTGCCGGTGTTCGCGGGTAAACCCGCTCCCACAGGATAGGTGACGCTTTGACGCCAAGCGTTGTAACTGTGGGGGGCTGGCAGGCCATAAAAAACCCCGGCACGGGGCCGGGGTTCTTTCATCTCGCTAACGCGATCACTCCTGGTTGGCCAGTTTGTGCTCGAGGTAGTGGATGTTGACGCCGCCTTTGCAGAAACCTTCATCACGCACCAGGTCGCGGTGCAGCGGGATGTTGGTCTTGATGCCGTCGACGACGATCTCGTCCAGGGCATTGCGCATGCGCGCCATGGCTTCGTCGCGGTCCTTGCCGTAGGTGATCAGCTTGCCGATCAGCGAGTCGTAGTTCGGCGGAACCGAATAACCGCTGTACAGGTGCGAATCGACGCGAACGCCGTTGCCACCCGGGGCGTGGAAGTGCTTGACCGTGCCTGGGCTCGGGATGAACTTCTTCGGGTCTTCGGCGTTGATCCGGCACTCCAGCGAGTGACCACGGATCACCACGTCTTCCTGGCGGAACGACAGCTTGTTGCCAGCGGCGATGCTGAGCATCTCCTTGACGATGTCGATGCCGGTGACCATTTCCGAAACCGGGTGCTCGACCTGGACGCGGGTGTTCATCTCGATGAAGTAGAAGCGGCCGTTCTCGTACAGGAACTCGAAGGTACCGGCACCGCGGTAGCCGATCTCGACGCAGGCGTCGACGCAACGCTTGAACACTTCCTGGCGGGCTTTCTCGTCGATGCCCGGGGCCGGCGCTTCTTCGAGAACCTTCTGGTGACGGCGCTGCAGCGAGCAGTCACGGTCGCCCAGGTGCACGGCGTTGCCCTGGCCGTCGGACAGTACCTGCACTTCCACGTGACGTGGGTTGGTCAGGAACTTCTCCAGGTAGACCATCGGGTTGCCGAACGCAGCACCGGCTTCGGTACGGGTCAGCTTGGCCGATTCGATCAGGTCTTCTTCCTTGTGCACCACGCGCATGCCGCGACCACCACCGCCACCGGCGGCCTTGATGATCACCGGGTAACCCACCTCGCGGGCGATTGCCAGCGCGGTTTCTTCGTCTTCCGGCAGCGGGCCGTCGGAGCCCGGAACGGTCGGCACGCCCGACTTGATCATGGCGTCCTTGGCCGACACTTTGTCCCCCATCAGGCGGATGGTGTCAGCTTTCGGGCCGATGAAGATGTAGCCGGAGTTTTCCACCTGCTCGGCGAAGTCGGCGTTTTCCGCGAGGAAGCCGTAACCCGGGTGGATGGCAGTGGCGCCTGTCACTTCAGCAGCGGCGATGATCGCCGGGATGTGCAGGTAGGATTCCTTGGACGGCGCAGGGCCGATGCAGACCGTCTCGTCCGCCAGGCCCAGGTGCATCAGTTCCTTGTCGGCCTTGGAGTAGACGGCGACGGTCTTGATACCCAGCTCTTTACAGGCACGCAGGATCCGCAGGGCAATTTCCCCGCGGTTGGCGATCAGGACTTTTTCGAGCTTCCCAGACATCGTTGGCTCTCCGCGGTTCAAACGATGGTGAACAGCGGCTGGTCGTATTCAACCGGCTGACCGTCTTCTACCAGGATGGCGTCGATCACACCGCCGATTTCGGATTCGATGTGGTTCATCATCTTCATGGCTTCGACGATGCACAGGGTGTCGCCCTTCTTCACGGTCTGGCCCACTTCGGCGTAGTTCGGCGAGGTCGGCGAAGGCTTGCGGTAGAAGGTGCCGACCATCGGCGAGCGCACCACGGTGCCTTTCAGGGCCGGGGCGGCAGCAGCGGCTTCGGCAGCCGGGGCAGCAGCAGCGGCAACCGGGGCGGCGACAGGCGCGGCCATCGGAGCAGGTGCGTAGTACTGTTGAGCGGCCGGGGTCTTGCTGTTACGGCTGATGCGAACGGACTCTTCGCCTTCCTTGATCTCCAGTTCGTCGATGCCGGACTCTTCCAGCAGTTCGATCAGCTTTTTGACTTTACGGATATCCATTAATCAGCAACTCCCAAGGTTCGTTCGGGGACTTAATTTGAAAACGTGTCGAAAACGTTTCTTCTGAGCCTTGGCCGGTGGGCCAAGGCCTTGTGTCATCAGGGCTGTGCGTTGGCAGCCAGGTGTTCCAGCGCAGACTCCAGGGCCAGCCGGTAACCGGTGGCGCCCAGGCCGCAGATCACCCCTACGGCAACATCGGAGAAGTAGGAGTGATGACGGAACGGCTCGCGTTTGTGCACGTTGGACAAGTGCACTTCGATGAATGGGATGCTCACCGCGAGCAATGCGTCACGTAATGCGACGCTGGTGTGGGTGAAAGCGGCCGGATTGATCAGGATGAAGTCCACGCCTTCGTTACGCGCGGCGTGGATACGGTCGATCAATTCATATTCGGCATTGCTCTGCAGGTATTGCAGATGGTGGCCGGCGGCGCGGGCGCGCTGCTCCAGGTCCTGATTGATCTGCGCCAGCGTGGCTGCGCCATAGTGGCCCGGTTCGCGGGTGCCGAGCAGGTTCAGGTTGGGGCCGTGCAGCACCAGTAGGGTTGCCATCTGCGATTCCTTGGTTTTGTAGGGCAATTCGACATAGCGCGGCGACTATGCCGCAAGCGGCGATGAGTGTCCAGTTCCCGGCAATAGCCAGCACGATGACCGAGATTCGCGCAAAGTATGTGACCAGATGATTAACTCTGGTCACTTGTTACCGGTTTTTTCACCGGTCGCGGGAAGTTATAGACCGAGTTGGCCGCGCACGCGCGCCAAAACCTGCGCAAAATCGCCGGCGTTTATCTCTCCGATCACTCGATCAGTGGTCATTTCGCTGCCGTTCGCCGCAAAAAACATCAGCGCCGGCGGGCCGAACAGGCGGTAGCGGTCGAGCAGGGCGCGCTGTTCGGCGTTGCTCTGGGTGATGTCGAAGCGCAGCAGGCGGAACGCGCCCAATTGTTTGACCACAGGCTCGGCGTTGAGTACTTCGTGCTCGATCACCTTGCAGCTGATGCACCAGTCGGCGTACCAGTCGAGCAGCACCGGTTGGCCTGCGGCCTTGGCCTCGGCCAGGGCCGCGTCGAGGGCGGCCGGGGTGGTGAGGGTCTGCCAGGCATCGGCCTTGGCCTGCGTTGGGGCAGTGGCCGCGACCGGTGCAGGCAGCGGGCGCAGCGGGTCGCCCTGGCCGTTCAGGGCGCCGTACCAGCAGGCCAGTGAGTACACCAGCAGTACCAGGCCGAGCAGCTGCGCCAGGCGTTGGCGCGGTGACTTGACCACGAACTCCAGGGCGCCAAGGAACAGCGCCACGCCAGCGGCCAGCAGGCCGACCAGCAGCAGGGTCAGCGGCCCCGGCAGCACGCGGCTGAGCAGGCCGATGGCCAGGCCCAGCAGCAGTACGCCAATGGCGTTTTTAACGCTGTTCATCCACGGGCCGCTTTTCGGCAGCCAGGCCGCACCGCCGGTGGCCACCAGCAGCAGCGGGGCGCCCATGCCCAGGCCCAGGGCGAACAGTTTCAGCGCGCCGCCCACGGCGTCGCCGCTGGCGCTGATGTACAGCAGCGCACCGGCCAACGGCGCCGAAACACAGGGTGAAACCAGCAGGCTCGACAGCACGCCCAGCACTGCCGCACCCAGCAGCGAGCCGCCTCGGGTGTGGTTGGCGACCTTCTCCAGGCGGTTGCCCAGCGCCTGTGGCAGCTTGATCTCGAACAGGCCGAACATGGCCAGGGCGAACAACACGAAGAACCCTGCGAACGGCACCAGCACCCAGGCCGACTGCAGGCGCGCCTGCAGGTTGAGGCCGGCGCCGAACAGGCCCATCAGCGCCCCCAGCACGGCGAAACTGGCCGCCATCGGCAGCACATACGCCAGCGACAGCGACAGGCCCCGCAGGCCGCCGACCTGGCCGCGCAGCACCACCCCGGAGAGGATCGGCAGCATCGGCAGCACACAGGGTGTGAAGGTCAGGCCAAGGCCAGCCAGGAAGAACAGCGCCAGGGACTTCCAGTTCCAGCCTGTTTCGCCAGTGGCCGGCAGCGCGCCGCCTTCACCCTCGATGCTCAGCCGTTCGGTTTCCGGCGGGTAGCACAGGCCCTTGTCGGCGCAGCCCTGGTAGCCCACCAGCAGGGTGAAGGCGCGTTGATCGGTGCGTGGCAGCTCGATGTCCAGTACGCCGTGGTACACCTCGACGTCGCCGAAGAACTCGTCGTGCTTGGCCTCGCCCTTGGGGATGTTCGGTGCGCCCAGGGTGATGTCTGCAGGCTCGGTGCGGAACTGGAAACGGTGGCGGTACAGGTAGTAGCCGTCGGTGGCGACGAAGCGCAGCTTGATGGTTTGCGCGTCGGCCTGCACCAGGCTGAGCTTGAAGGCTTCGTGTACCGGCAGGAAG
The DNA here is from genome assembly GCF_049310485.1 of Pseudomonas sp. GZD-209. Classification (NCBI taxonomy): domain Bacteria; kingdom Pseudomonadati; phylum Pseudomonadota; class Gammaproteobacteria; order Pseudomonadales; family Pseudomonadaceae; genus Pseudomonas; species Pseudomonas sp. GZD-209. The sequence goes on along the minus strand of NZ_JBMOWQ010000272.1, from coordinate 10,198 downwards.
TCGGCGCTGTTGGACAGCGAGGCGGCGCCGAGGGTGGCGCTGGGGCGGTTGTCGAGCAGGCCGCTGGCGAAGGCGGGGCTGGCCAGCAGCAGGAACAGCAGGAAAAACAGGCGGCGCATGGCGGACTCGCGAGGTGGAACTTGGCGGGCATCATAGCGGAGTTGGCGAGGCCATGGGCCATCGCGGGGCAAGCCCGCTCCCACGAGGTGACACCGGCCTCGTGGGAGCGGCGGTTCGTGGGAGCGGGCTTGCCCCGCGATGCGTTCAGAGCCTGAACGCGCGTACCGCGGTGTTCAACTCCCCGCCCAGCTTGAGCAACTGCTCGCCCTGCTCGCGCCCTTCACCGATACGCTGCAGGTTGTCCTCACCCAGCTCGTGAATTCGCTCACTGTGCCCGCGAATCTCGCTCACCGCGCCGGTCTGTTGCGCGGTCACATCGGCAATCCGCACGGCGGTGTCGGCAATGGTGCGGATGGCGCTGACGATCTCGTCCAGCGCGCCATCGGCCGATTGCGCCTGGTTGGCGGTGGCCTCGGCATGCTCCAGCTGGGTGCGCATGCCGTCCACCGAGTCGCGGGCGGCCTGCTGCAGGCGGTCGATCAGCGCCTGGATCTCGCCGGTGGCGCCGGTGGTGCGCTGGGCCAGCGAGCGCACTTCGTCGGCGACCACGGCAAACCCCCGGCCCATTTCACCGGCCCGGGCGGCTTCGATGGCGGCGTTGAGGGCCAGCAGGTTGGTCTGTTCGGCAATCGCGCGGATCACGGTGAGCACTCCGCCGATGGTGGCCGACTCCTCGGCCAGTTGTTCGATCATGCGGGCGTTGCCCTGCACCTCGTCGACCAGCGAACGCAGCCCGGACAGGCTCTGGCCGATCACCGTCTGGCCCTGCTCCACCGCACGCCCGGCGTGGTGGCTGGCCTCGGCTGCGGCGCTGGCATCGCCGGCCACCTGCTGGATGGTCGCCTCCAGCTCGCCCAGGGCATCGCGGATCTGCGCGGTGTCGCCGGCCTGGCGTTCAGCGCCGTCATGCAGGGCGCTGCTCATGCCGGCCAGGGCGTGGCTGCTGCCGGCCACCTGCTCGGCGTTGTGGCGCAGGGTGCCCACCAGCTCCACCAGGTACTGGCGCAGGCGGTTCAGCGACTCCTGGATGTCGTGCAGTTCGCGGTTGGTCTTGCCCAGCTCGATGGTGTGGGCGAAGTCGCCCTCGGCCCAGCGCGACAGGGCCGGCGCGAGGCTGCTCAGGGTGCCTGCCAGGCGCCGCTGCAGGGTATCGATCAGCAGGGCGATGAGCAGGATCAGGCCGATCATCAGGCCCTGGAGGATACGCACTTCACCGGCGATCTTGCCGTGCTGGGCGCGCACCTGTGGCTCCAGCCCGGCGATGGCCTGCTGCACGGCGTCCAGACGCTCCCCAGTGCTGGCGGCGAGGGCGGCGCGCCGCTCGATCTGCTCGCGGGTGCGTTGCAGCTCGGCGGGGTAACGGTTGAGCAGGCTTTGCAGCTCGCGCTTGAGGCCGACCGCGACGTCTTCCTGCTGGGCGCTGGTTTGCGCGTCCAGGCCCATCATGGCGGCGAAGTCGTCGGCGTTGGATTCGGCGGCGCGGGTTACCCCCAACAGCGGCAGGCCTTCGAGGGTCTGGGCCTGGGCGGCGATCAGTTGCAGTTCGCGCTGCACTTCATCGGCCAGTTCGGCGCGGCCACTGCTGACCAGCTTGTCGCGGGCCAGCGACAGCCGGCCCAGGTGCAGGGTGGCCTCCATCAGCGGCGCAAGGTAGCGGCCGGCCTCGGCGCTGCCGCTGTCGCGGGCGTAGCCTGCCAGTTGTTCAAGGTTGGCCCCCAGCTCGCGCTCGGCCTGCAACAGCAAGGCCTGCGGGTCGCCAGCCAGCTTGCCGGCGGCCAGCAGTTCGTTGGCGGTGAAGGCCTGCAGGCTGTCGAGGCTCGGGCGCAGTTCGCCCGACAAGTCCTCGGGCCAGTCAGCCAGGGCGGCCTGGAGTTGCTTGTTGGCTTCCACGGCGGCGGCATGGCGCAGGGCGTCACCGCTGGCCAGGTAGGCCTGGGTGTTGCGCGCTGCTTCGTTCTGGAACTGCTGCGACAGGCCCAGATAGCGCTCCATCAGTTGATAGGGGCGCTCCAGCGCACGTTGCGACCACCACAGGGTCGCGCCCAGGGCGATGCACACGGTTACCAGCAACAGGGTGTTGAAATTGGTCAGCCACTTCAGGCGCATAGCCGCGGACTTCCTGCGGGGAGTGGAGGTAGGTGCCTGAAGTTATTGCGGTTTTGTGACGAGGTGATGACGCCGCGGCGTTGACGCCAAAAATAAGTGGCACAGTGCCGGTATCGGGGTGGATGGCACCGGCTCTGCCGGTGTTCGCGGGTAAACCCGCTCCCACAGGATACGCGCCGCTTTGACGCCAAGCGTTGTATCTGTTGGGGCGCAGCCTGCGATGAGTTAAACGCAGGCAGTACAAGACAGTTGCTCCTACACAGAGCGGTGGCGCAGGTTACGGATCGACCCGCACCACGCAATTGCGCCCGGCATGCTTGGCCCGGTACAGCGCTTCGTCCGCCGCACTGGCCATGGTCAGCGCATCGAGGCTGTCATCCAGCTGCACCACGCCGCCGCTGAAGGTGCACTGCAGGTCGTGCGGCTGCGCCGGGTAATGGATCTCGGCAAAGCGCCGGCGGATGTCGTCGAGCACCTTGTGCGCGGCAGCCAGCCCGGTGTTGGGCATGACGATGGCGAACTCCTCGCCGCCATAACGGCCGATGAAGTCGGTCTTGCGCAGGCGTTGCTTGAGGAACAGCGCCAGGCTCTTGATCACCCGGTCGCCCATGGGGTGGCCATGGCGGTCGTTGATTTTCTTGAAGTGGTCGATGTCGAGCATGGCGAAGCACAGCGGCTGCTCCTCGCGCCGGGCGCGGAAGCTGCAGTCTTCGAGCAATTGCAGGATGTGGGTGTGGTTGTACAGCCCGGTGAGGCTGTCGCGGACCATGCGCGCCTTGAGGTGGCGGGCACGGGCGGCGCGGTTGCGCACGGTGGTGATCAGCTGGCGCGAGCGGATCGGCTTGGTGAGGAAGTCGTCGCCGCCTTCGCTCATGGCGTCGAGCTGCTTGTCCAGGTCGTCCTCGGCCGACAGGTAGATGATCGGCACGCTGACATAGCGGTCGTTGTGGCGGATCACCTTGGCCAGCTCCGGGCCGGTGCAGGCGGGCATGTACAGGTCGAGGATGATCAGGTCGGGCTGGAAGTCGGCCAGCTCGCTCATGGTGCGGATCGGCTCGGTGAGGGTGCGGGTGATGATCCCGGCGCTGTTGAGCAGGCGCTCGGTGTGCAGGGCCTGGGCGCGTGAGTCGTCGATCACCAGCACACGGAACGGGTCGTACTGGGTGGCGCTGGTCAGCAGCTCGACTTTTTCCAGCAGGCTGGAAGCTTCCAGGGTGCCGGTGAGGAATTCCTGGCCGCCGGCGCGCACGGCGGCCAGGCGGGTGGGGGTATCGGTTTCGTGCAGGCTGAAGAACAGCAGCGGGATGTGCTGCTCCAAGCCTTGCTGGGCCTGGGCCGCCAGTTGCAGGCCGACGCCGGGGCCGGTGAAGTCCACGTCCATGATGATGGCCGCCGGCAGGCGCTCGCTCATCGACGCCTGGAAGGCGTTGGCGCTGCACAGGGCCTGCACGGTCAGGCCGAAGAACTCCAGTTGCTGGGCCAGGCGCTCGGCGCGCTCATGGTCCTGCAGGACGATGTACACCGGTTTGCGCAGGGGCGGCAGCGGTACGTTGTCGAGCTGGTCGCCCTTGCGCAGGCCGGTGCGCGACAGGCGTTGCATCAAGCGGTTGAGTTCGGCGATCAGTTCGGAGTTGAGCCGCGCGCTGTTGGCTTCGATCGCGCGCAGCGTCTGGCCGATGGCGGTGGACAGGCTGCCGTGCTCGGGTTGCTCGAAGCGTTCGGCGTAGCGCTGCAGCCGCAGGTTGGCTTCACCCAGCTCGCCCAGGCCGGCGCTCGACCATTCACCACGTTGCAGGCGCTGCCAGATTTCGAGGATCTGCCGGGCCTGGTGGATGACCCGCTGGGCAAAATGCTGCTTGAGGCGCTCGTGGCTCGGGTCGGCTGGCTGGGTCATGTCCTGACTGCTTGTTAGTAGAGGAGGTGCAGGTTCAGTGATGGCTCTATGCTAGCACCGCTTTTCCGACAAGCGAGTGCCCAGGGTCAACAAAGTGTTCGGGGACGATTATTCAGTTGCCGACCCGTTGGTCGCTTATACGAATGGCGGCGTCTGCTTTATAGTGCTGCCACGCGGGCTTGCCGTGGCACCCTGGCGCCAACCAGAGGTCCAAGCCCTGTACCGTCTCCACTGATCAAGGACAATGCCATGCTGGATTGGAAAAACCGCGAGGCCAAAGCCGAGCCTCGCGAGCGGGTTGAAACCCGTGGCTCGGCCACCCGTAGCTATCTTGGCGGCCTCTGGAGCCGCGCCTTGGGGACCCTGATCGGTCTGTACCTGCTGGTCTGCCTGGGCCTGGGTTGGTACTGGAGCGAGGAGCCGGCACTGTTCCCGGTGCAGCAGAACGCCCAGGCCGCCGCCGAGCGCAACGGCCAGCAGATGGTGATCGGCTACACCACAGTCGAAACCCTCAAGACCGTTGCCGGCACCCTGCTCGACAAGCCGGGCGGCTACATCTCCAACGACCGTTTCCCGCCCGGGCTGTGGATGGACAACATGCCGAGCTGGGAATATGGCGTGCTGGTCCAGGTCCGCGATTTGTCCCGCGCGTTGCGCAAGGACTTCGCCCGTTCGCAGTCGCAGTCCACCGAAGACGCCGACCTGGCCAAGGCCGAGCCGCGCTTCAACTTCGACAACAAGAGCTGGATCCTGCCGTCGAGCGAGTCGGAGTTCGAAGAGGGCATCAAGTCGCTCAGCCGCTACCAGAACCGTCTGGCCAAGGGCGACCAGGGCGCGATCTTCTATACCCGTGCCGACAACCTCAACAACTGGCTGGGTGACGTCGCGACCCGCCTGGGTTCGCTGTCGCAACGGCTGTCGGCCAGCGTTGGCCGGGTCAAGCTCAACAACACCCTGAAGACCGAGTCGGTGGCCCCGGGCCAGGCGCCCCAGGTCGATGAAGAAGTGGTCGAAACCCCGTGGCTGCAGATCGACAACGTGTTCTACGAGGCCCGTGGCCAGGCGTGGGCGCTGTCGCACCTGCTGCGCGCCATCGAGGTCGACTTTGCCGACGTGCTGGCGAAGAAGAACGCCACGGTCAGCGTGCGCCAGATCATCCGTGAGCTGGAAGCGTCCCAGGAAGCACTGTGGAGTCCGATGGTGCTCAACGGCAGCGGCTTTGGCATGTGGGCCAACCACTCGCTGGTAATGGCCAACTACATTTCCCGGGCCAACGCCGCGGTCATCGACCTGCGCCAGCTGCTGTCCCAGGGCTGACATGGCCATCAGCCCTGCCGAGGTCGCGCACCGCGCGGCCTCCGACGCCGAACGGGTGGCCTGGGTGGATGACCACGACCAGCCGCTCGGCGCCTTGCCGCGGGCCGAGCTGCGTGAGCGTGGCCTGATCGGGCGCTGCACCTTCATTCTGCTGTTCAACAGTGCCGGCGACTTGTGCGTGCACCGGCGTACCTTGAGCAAGGCGCTGTATCCCGGCTATTGGGATGTGGCGGCGGGCGGTATGGTCGGGCATGAAGAAAGCTATGCCGACTCGGCGGCCCGGGAGCTGGAAGAAGAACTGGGGGTGAGCGGCGTTGCGTTGCGCTTCCACGAGAAGTTCTACTTCGACCAGCCGGGCAATCGGCTGTGGTGCGCGGTGTTTTCGGCGGTGTGGGACGGGGCGTTGCGCTTGCAGCCCGAAGAGGTGAGCGAGGCGCGGTTCATTCCTGTCGAGCAGGCCCAGGCCGAAAGCGCGCAGCGACCGTACTGCCCGGACTCGCTGGCGGCGTTGCAGCGGTACCAGGCTAGCCTGATCTGACCGATCGCGGGGCAAGCCCGCTCCCACGATATGAAGTGCAATTGCGTGGGAGCGGGCTTGCCCCGCGATGAGGTCGCAAAACATTCGTAAATTGGCGCAATCCTGTACTTAGCAAGCGCCGGATTTATCGTTACACTGCGCGCCCTTTTCGGGCTGCCGCACAACCTTGCGGCAGTAGCGCCGCCCCTGCCAGAGTGGGGCTTCGCGGTCGGCTCCCGTCGGCCAGTTTTTGTCCTCAGCACAGAGGCACAAAAGTGACCAAGAAAGCTTCTTCCTTCGCCGCCCTTGGCGGTCTCGTTTACTCCACCGATGCCGGTCGGCACTGCCCCGACTGTGGCAAACCGGTGGACGCCTGCATCTGCAGCCAGCAAGTCATCCCCGAAGGCGACGGCATCGCCCGCGTGCGCCGCGAAAGCAAAGGCCGCGGTGGCAAGACCGTGACCACGATCAGCGGTGTGCCGCTGCCCCTGGACCAGCTCAAGGAGCTCGCCACCGCCCTCAAGCGCCGCTGTGGCACCGGCGGCGCGCTCAAGGACGGGGTCATTGAAATCCAGGGCGACCACGTCGAGCTGTTGCTCGGCGAGCTGATCAAGCAGGGTTTCAAGGCGAAAAAGTCCGGCGGCTGAGGCCGTCACGGGATTTTTGCCCAAGGCTTTCTAAACTCGGTTCTGTGCGCGCGGTCTACCTGCGGGCACGGACGAATCGTCATTTTCAGCTTCTACACTGCGCCCGCCCCTTGCGGGGCAGTGTCTTCGACTTATCCATAGGGGACTTGAATGTCCGTACGACGCACACGCAAAGACGATGGTAGCCAATGGACCGTGGCGGACAGCCGCAGTGTTTACGGCATCCGCCATTGGGGCGCGGGTTATTTCGCCATCAATGAAGCCGGGCGCGTCGAAGTGCGCCCCAACGGCCCGGGCAGCGCCCCGATCGACCTGTACGAACAAGTCGATGAACTGCGCCAGAGCGGCCTGTCGCTGCCGCTGCTGGTGCGCTTCCCGGACATCCTGCAGGACCGCGTGCGCCAGCTGACCGGCGCGTTCGACGCCAACATCGCGCGCCTGGAATACCAGAGCCAGTACACCGCGCTGTACCCGATCAAGGTCAACCAGCAGGAGGCGGTGGTCGAGAACATCATCGCCACGCAGAACGTCTCCATTGGCCTGGAAGCCGGCTCCAAGCCCGAGCTGCTGGCGGTGCTGGCGCTGGCCCCGAAAGGCGGCACCATCGTCTGCAATGGTTACAAGGACCGCGAGTTCATTCGCCTGGCACTGATGGGCCAGAAGCTCGGCCATAACGTGTTCATCGTGATCGAGAAGGAATCCGAGGTCGCCCTGGTGATCGAAGAGGCCGCCGAGCTCAAGGTGAAACCGCAGGTCGGCCTGCGCGTGCGCCTGTCGTCGCTGGCGTCGAGCAAGTGGGCCGACACCGGTGGCGAGAAGTCCAAGTTCGGCCTGTCCGCCGCCCAGCTGATCTCGGTGGTGCAGCGCTTCCGTGACGCCAAGCTGGATCAGGGCATCCGCCTGCTGCACTTCCACATGGGCTCGCAGATCGCCAACCTGGCCGACTACCAGCACGGTTTCAAGGAAGCGATCCGCTACTACGGCGAACTGCGCGCCCTGGGCCTGCCGGTCGATCATATCGACGTCGGCGGTGGTCTGGGCGTCGACTACGACGGCACCCACTCGCGCAACGCCAGCTCGATCAACTACGACATGGACGACTATGCCGGCGTGGTGGTCGGGATGCTCAAGGAGTTCTGCGACGCGCAGGGCCTGCCGCACCCGCACATCTTCTCCGAGAGTGGCCGTTCGCTGACCGCGCACCACGCCATGCTGGTGATCCAGGTGACCGACGTCGAGAGCCACAACGACGAAGTGCCGCGGATCGAGAACAAGGAAAGCCTGCCCGAGACCGTGCAGTGGCTGGCCGACCTGCTGGGCCCGACCGACATCGAGATGGTCACCGAGACCTACTGGCGCGCCACCCACTACATGGGTGACGTGGCTGCGCAGTACGCTGACGGCAAGCTGACCCTGGCCGAGAAAGCCCTGGCCGAACAATGCTACTTCGCCGTGTGCCGCCGCCTGCACAACTCGCTCAAAGCCCGCCAGCGCTCGCACCGCCAGGTGCTCGACGAGCTGAACGACAAGCTGGCCGACAAGTACATCTGCAACTTCTCGGTGTTCCAGAGCCTGCCGGATACCTGGGCCATCGGCCAGGTGCTGCCGATCATCCCGCTGCACCGCCTGGACGAAGAGCCGATGCGCCGCGCGGTGCTGCAGGATCTGACCTGCGACTCCGACGGCAAGATCAACCAGTACGTCGACGAGCAGAGCATCGAGACCAGCATGCCGGTGCATGCGGTCAAGGAGGGCGAGGACTACCTGCTGGGCGTGTTCCTGGTCGGTGCCTACCAGGAAATCCTGGGTGACATGCACAACCTGTTCGGTGACACCGACTCGGTGAACATCTACCAGAATGCCGATGGCAGCGTGTACCACGCCGGTATCGAGACCCACGACACCATCGAGGACATGCTGCGCTACGTGCACCTGTCGCCGGAGGAGTTGATGACCCACTACCGCGACAAGGTGGCCAGCGCCAAGATCAGTGCCCGCGAGCGGACTCAGTTCCTGGATGCCTTGCGCCTGGGGCTGACCCGGTCTTCGTACCTGTCTTCTTGAGGTCTATTGGGGCTGCTTTGCAGCCCTTCGCGGGTAAACCCGCTCCCACGGTTGCGAGTCAGCCCTGTGGGAGCGGGTTCACCCGCGAAGGGCCGCAAAGCGGCCCCGGGCGTCACTGAATCCAAAGCCGATTCTGCTGCAACCGCCACCCCACCCATCCCAGCGTCACCGCCCGCAGCGCCATGAACAGCAAAAAGGCCAACCACAACCCATGGTTGCCCAACCCGCTCAACCCCAGCGCAAAGGGCAGGGCGATCAGCACCGACAGCAGCATTGCATTGCGCATCTCCCGCGCCCGCGTGGCGCCAATGAACAACCCATCCAGCAAGTAACTCCACACCGCGATCAAAGGCAGCAGCGCCAGATACGGCAGGTACGGGTACGCCGCCTCACGCACGCTGGCGATATCGGTTTGCAGGTCGATGAACAAATGCCCGCCCAGCAGGAACAGCACGGCAAAGCCCAGGCTGACGATCAGCGACCAGCCGCAGGCCACCACCAGTGCGCCGCGCAGGCTGTCCCGGTCGCGCGCGCCAATGGCATGGCCGCACAGGGCCTCCACCGCATGGGCCAGGCCGTCGAGCGCATAAGCGGTGAGCAAAAGGCCGTTGAGCAGCAGGGCATTGGCCGCCACCGTCGCCTCGCCCAGGCGCGCGCCCTGCAGGGTCAGCAGCAGGAACACCAGTTGCAGTGCCAGGCTGCGCAGGAAGATATCGCGGTTGACCGCCAGCAGCGGTCGCCAGGCCTGCCAGCGTTGCAGCGCGGCCCAGGCAATGTGCCCGGGGTAGGCGCGCAGCGCCGGGCGGGTGAGGGCCAGGCCCAGCAGCGCACCGCTCCATTCGGCAATCACCGAGGCCCGGGCCGAGCCGATCACGCCCCAGTCCAGGCCCAGCACGAACCACAGGTTCAGGGCGATGTTGAGCAGGTTGGTGGTCAGCAGGATCGCCAGCGGTGCCCGGGCGTTCTGGGTGCCGAGGAACCAGCCGACCAGGGCATAGCTGGCCAGGGCTGCCGGCAGGCCGAACAGGCGGGTGTGGAAGAAGGCTTCGGTGGACGCGTGCAAGGCGGCGCTGGGCTGTATCGCCTGGAGCGCCAACTGACTGAAGGGCAGGGCCAGCAGGCCGATCAGCACGGCGAACGCCAGTGCCAGCAACAGCCCTTGCACCAGCACCTGGCGCAGCGCGGCGCCGTCGGCACGGCCGGCGGCCTGGGCGGCGAAGCCGGTGGAACCCATGCGCAGGAAACCCATCAGGCCGACCATGAAGGTGAACAGCGTGGCGCCGACGGCCACCGCCCCCAGCTGATGGGCATGGGGCAGGTGGCCGATCACCGTGCTGTCGACCAGCGCCACCAGCGGCACCGAGATGTTGGACAGGATCATCGGCGCGGCCAGGCCCCAGACCTTGCGGTGGGTGGGGCGGTGGTGCCAGGCGGTGGACAGTGAAGACATGTGGGCTCCAGCGGGGATGCAAATAGGGCAATCGCGGGGCAAGCCCGCTCCCACGAGGACATCAACATGGCGTGGGAGCGGGC
>NZ_JBMOWQ010000271.1:0-21152 GCF_049310485.1 Pseudomonas sp. GZD-209 | reverse complement strand
GCTTGCCCCGCGATAAGGGCCGAGCAGGTGATCAATGAACTGCCGTCATTCCCACTGTCGAAATGTCGGATACGCAGAGCCAAGTGCCACAGCGCTATACTCGCCGCTGAATTTCACAATCGGACTACAAGGACTCGCCCATGAAAGCGTTCGGCAAAATCCTGGGGCTGTCGCTTCTCGGGTTGTTGCTGATCATCGTGGCGCTGGGCTTCGCCCTGACGCACCTCTTCGATCCCAACGACTACAAAGACGAAATCCGCCAACTGGCCCGCGACAAGGCCCATGTCGAGCTGACGCTCAACGGCGACATCGGCTGGAGCCTGTTCCCCTGGCTGGGCCTGGAGCTGCACGAGGCGAGCATCGCCACGCTGAACAACCCCAAGGTGCCGTTCGCCGACCTGCAGATGCTCGGTTTGTCGGTGCGCGTGCTGCCGCTGCTGCGCCGCGAAGTGCAGATGAGCGACGTGCGGGTCGAGGGCCTGAACCTCACCCTCACCCGCGATGCCAATGGCCATGGCAACTGGGAAGACATCGGCAAGCCACTGCCTGACCCGGCCGTTGCCAACGCCCCGGCCACCGCGCCAGGCGAAGCGCCGGCCAGTGAGCCGTCCAAGCCCGAAGCCAGCGAGCGCTCGGTCAAGCTCGACATCGACAGCCTGACCGTCAACAACGCCCGGGTGCAGTTCACCGACGAGAAGGCCGGCCAAAGCTACGGTGCCGAAAGCATCCAGCTGAGCACAGGCCCCGTGCACGAAGGCGTGAACATCCCGCTCAAGGCCAGCGCCTTCCTCAGCGCCAGCCAGCCGAACATCAAGGCGCGCACCGAGCTGACCGGCGAACTGCGCTTCGACCGCAAGCTCAAGCGCTACAACCTTGAAGACATGCGCCTGTCCGGCGAAACCTCGGGCGAGCCGCTGGCCGGCAAGACCATGACCTTCGTCGCGCAAGGCCAGGTGCTGGTCGACCTGGCCGCCAATGTCGCCTCGTGGAGCAGCCTGAAAGTCTCGGCCAACCAGCTGCGCGCCCTGGGCGAGCTGAATGTGCGCGACCTGGACAAGGCGCCGCAGGTGAGTGGCGGGCTGTCCATCGCCCAGTTCAACCTGCGCACCTTCCTCGACGGCATCGGCCACCCGCTGCCGGCCACCGCCGATGCGGCCGCCTTCAACAAGCTGGAGCTGGTTGCCAGCCTGCAAGGCACACCGAACAGCCTGGCCCTGGAAGACCTGGCGGTGAAGCTGGACGACAGCACCTTCACCGGCCGCGTAGCCGTCGAAGATTTCGCCAAGCAGGCCCTGCGGGTAAACCTCAAGGCAGACACCTTCGACGCCGACCGCTATCTGCCCGCCAAGAGCGAGGAGGCCAAGGGCACCACCGCGGCGCGCCAGGCCGAGGTGAAACAGCAGGAAGCCAGCGCCACTGCCGGAGCCGGCACCACCCCGTTGCCCAACGCCCCCACGCAAGTGGCCTGGAGCAACGACAAGCTGCTGCCGGTGGACCGCCTGCGCGCCCTCGACCTGCAGGCCGACCTGGCGTTCGGCGCCCTGACCCTGGACAAGCTGCCCATCAGCGACGCCCGGCTCAAGGCCAACGGCCAGGGTGGCCTGATCACCCTCGAAACCCTGCGCGGCGGCCTGTACAACGGCAGCTTCGAAGCCAAGGGCACGGTCGACGTGCGCCCCGCCGTGCCGCAACTGGGGGTGAACACCAAGATCAACCGCGTGCCGGTGGAGCATTTCATCAAGCGCGAAAGCCCCGACCAGGCACCGCCGGTCAAGGGCCTGCTGACCCTCGCCAGCGACCTCACCGCCACCGGCAACAGCCAGAAAGCGCTGGTCGACACCCTCAACGGCAATGCCAGCTTCACCATCAACGATGGCGTGCTGGTCAACGCCAACCTGGAACAGCAACTGTGCCAGGCCATCGCCACCCTCAACCGCAAACAGCTCGGCAGCGAGCCGCGCGGCAAGGACACGCCGTTCGAAGAGCTGCGCGGCAGCCTGGTGATCCGCAATGGCGTGGCCAGCAACCCGGACCTCAGGGCGCGCATTCCCGGCCTGACCGTCAACGGCCATGGCGACCTCGACCTGCGGGTGCTGGGCATGGACTACAACGTCGGCGTGGTGGTCGAAGGCGACCAGCGCGCCATGCCCGATCCGGCCTGCCAGGTCAACGAGCGCTTTGCCGGCATCGAAGTGCCGCTGCGCTGCCGTGGCCCGCTGGAGCTGGGTGCCAAGGCCTGCCGCCTGGACCAGGACGGCCTGGGCAAGGTGGCGGCGAAACTGGCCGGCAACCGCCTGAAGGACAAGATCGATGAAAAGCTCGAAGAAAAACTCGGAGACAAAGTGAGCCCGGAACTCAAAGATGCGCTCAAGGGGCTGTTCAAGCGATGAGCCCCCAGCAGTTCTCCAGCGCCGTGCTGGAATGGTACGACCAGCACGGTCGTCACGACCTGCCCTGGCAACAGGGCATCAACCCATACCGGGTGTGGGTCTCGGAAATCATGCTGCAGCAGACCCAGGTCAGCACCGTGCTCAACTACTTCGACCGTTTCATGCAGGCGCTGCCGACCGTGCAGGCGCTGGCTGAAGCACCAGAAGACGAAGTGCTGCACCTGTGGACGGGCCTGGGCTACTACACCCGCGCACGCAACCTGCAAAAGGCCGCGAAGATCGTCGTCGCGCAACATGGCGGCGAGTTCCCGCGCAGTGTCGAGCAGCTCACCGAACTGCCCGGCATCGGCCGCTCCACCGCCGGGGCCATCGCCAGCATCAGCATGGGCATCCGCGCGCCGATCCTCGACGGCAACGTCAAGCGCGTGCTGGCCCGCTTCACCGCCCAGGCCGGTTACCCGGGCGAGCCGAAAGTGGCCAACCAGCTGTGGGCCACCGCCGAGCGCTTCACACCGATGACGCGGGTCAACCACTTCACCCAGGCGATGATGGACATGGGCGCGACGCTGTGCACCCGCAGCAAGCCCAGTTGCCTGATCTGCCCGCTGCAGCGTGGTTGCGAAGCCCATCTGCACGGTGAAGAGACCCGCTACCCGGAGCCAAAACCGCGCAAAGCCTTGCCCCAGCGCAAGACCCTGATGCCGCTGCTGGCCAACCACGAAGGCGCGATTCTGCTTTACCGCCGGCCCTCCACCGGGCTGTGGGGGGGCCTGTGGAGCCTGCCGGAGCTGGACAGCCTCGAGCAGCTCGACGACCTCGCTTACCAGCACGGCCTGCGCCTGGCCGGCAGCCAGGCGCTGCAAGGCCTGACCCACACCTTCAGCCATTTCCAGCTGGCCATCGAGCCGTGGCTGGTGCGTGTCGACCCCGTCGGCGCGCACGTGGCCGAGCCCGACTGGCTCTGGTATAACCTCGCCACCCCGCCGCGCCTGGGCCTCGCCGCCCCGGTCAAGAAGCTGCTGCAACGCGCGGCCGACGAACTGATTGCAGGAGAGAACCCATGACCCGCACCGTGATGTGCCGCAAATACAAAGAAGAGTTGCCAGGCCTGGAACGCGCGCCCTACCCCGGCCCCAAGGGCCAGGACATCTTCGAACACGTCTCGCAGAAAGCCTGGGCCGACTGGCAGAAGCACCAGACCCTGCTGATCAACGAGAAGCGCCTGAACATGATGAACGCCGAGGACCGCAAGTTCATCCAGGCCGAGATGGACAAGTTCTTCGCCGGCGAAGACTACGCCAAGGCTGAAGGCTACGTTCCGCCGTCGGAATGACCCCAAAAATCGTAAGCGACGGAATTAATTTAAATTTTTTCAAAAAAGTCGTTGACGAGCGGTCTGGAAATCTATTTAATTCACCTCGTCGCCCAGATAGCTCAGTCGGTAGAGCAGAGGATTGAAAATCCTCGTGTCGGCGGTTCGACTCCGTCTCTGGGCACCACCTTCAGCTCCTGGTGGTTGCAAAGTTACCCGAAGCGACACAAGAAACCCGCCTAGTGCGGGTTTTTTGTTGCCTGCGTTTTCTTGGTACATGTCCGGTTGATCGATATCAAAAAGCTACCATCTGCTTGCACATAGCATGGAGGGTGGACACTCGACCGACCCCGCAAGGACCTCCATGAGCGAAGAATCCGCCACCCTCCTGCTGCCGTCGCCTGCCGACACCGGCAGCGGCCCCGTCACCCGCACCCGCCGCCCACGCCAGCGCAAGCCCGTCACCAACGCCCCCACGCCAGAGACCATCACCCAGGTCAGCCAGCAACCCGCCGCCCTGGCAGTGGCCAACGCGCGCAAAGGCAGCAGCGAGGACAGCACCTCGGCGCACCTGCCGGCCAGCTACCCGTACCGCACGCGCATGCGCCGCCAGGACTACGACAAGGCCAAGCACGCGCTGCAGATCGAGCTACTGAAGGTACAGAACTGGGTGAAGGAAACCGGCCAGCGCATCGTCATCCTCTTCGAGGGCCGTGACGCAGCGGGCAAGGGCGGCACCATCAAGCGCTTCATGGAGCACCTGAATCCGCGTGGCGCTCGTATCGTCGCGCTGGAAAAGCCCTCCGAACAGGAGAAAGGCCAGTGGTACTTCCAGCGCTACATCCAGCACCTGCCCACCGCCGGTGAAATGGTGTTCTTCGACCGCTCCTGGTACAACCGCGCCGGGGTCGAGCGGGTGATGGACTTCTGCTCGCCGCTGCAATACCTGGAGTTCATGCGCCAGGCGCCGGACCTGGAGCGGATGCTGTGCAACAGCGGCATCCTGCTGTTCAAGTTCTGGTTCTCGGTGAACCGCGAGGAACAACTGCGCCGTTTCATCTCGCGGCGCGACGACCCGCTCAAGCACTGGAAGCTGTCCCCCATCGACATCAAGTCGCTGGACAAGTGGCAGGACTACACCGCCGCCAAGGAAGCCATGTTCTTCCACACCGATACGGCCGATGCGCCGTGGACGGTGATCAAATCCGACGACAAGAAGCGCGCGCGGATCAACTGCATCCGGCATTTCCTGCATTCGCTGGATTATCCGGGGAAGGACCACAGCGTGGCGCATGCGCCGGATCCCCTATTGGTTGGGCGCGCTTCGCGGGGGTTCGAGGAGGATGAGCCGGCGGCGCCGAGCCCTCTGTAACAGCCATCGCGGGGCCAGCCCGCTCCCACGCGGCGCCTCGCCCTTGGGTTTTCAGGGCAACTGCGCTTCAATACGCGCCTTTACCAGATACCTCCAAGGACCGCCTCATGGCCACCAACACCAAGCAACAGAAACGCGCCAAGCGCGCCGCCACCAAGGCCAAGCAGAACCGCATGGTGCGCAGCGGCCAGGCGGTCAAGGCCAGCACCGGCGAAAGCGCCAGCGTCGAGCAGGTGTTCAACAAGGCCATGGAGTCGGGCAGCTACAACAGCCTGTTCGACAAGATGAAAGAAGCCCAGGAAACCGGCCTGGTGCCGATGATCTCGGTGTTCCTGGTCGACCCGCTGCTGGCACTGGTGCTCAAGGGCCACAAGGAAGAACACGCCACCGACTACATCGTCATGGTGTTCACCGCCTACCGCAAATGGCTCGACGGCGCCGACGAGGACGCGACCATGGCCTGGCTTGAGAGCGATGAGTTCCAGGCGGCCTATGTCACGGCTTCCGAGGTGGTGGCCAAGGGGCAGCAACAGCAGAAGCAGTTCGGCTGATCGAAATCCGTGGGAGCGGGCTTGCCCCGCGAAAGCGCTGCTGAATTCACTGACGCTATCGCGGGATAAAGCCCGCTCCCACAAACAGCCCCAAAGGAAAACAAAAAGGCCGCGCCCTTCACAGGGCGCGGCCTTTTCATTTCACCGGCTGCGAATCAGCTATCCAGCGCCACGCGCCCGGCAGCGCCGCGCTTGCGGTGCACCAGCAAGCCTGCCGCCACAACTGCAATGCTCAGCAGCGCGGTAGCAATGATCTCGACGCGGTGATCCTCACGCAGCCCCATCACCACCAGAATGGCGACGATGAAGGCGATGGTCGCCCAGGTCAGGCCCGGGAACATCCACATCTTGAACGAGATCTTCTCGCCGCTGGCTTCACGCTGGGCACGCATGCGCAGTTGCGACACGGCGATCACCAGGTACACCAGCAGGGCGATAGCGCCAGAGCTGGCCAGCAGGAACTCGAACACCGCGGCCGGGGCCAGGAAGTTGGCGAACACGCACAGGAAGGCCGCAGCGGTGGACAGCAGCACGGCCCAGTGAGGGGTGCCCGCCTTGGTGGTGCGCTGGGCGACTGCCGGGGCATCGCCACGCTTGCTCAGGGAGAAGAGCATGCGCGAGGAGGTGTACAGCGCCGAGTTCAGGCAGCTGGTCACGGCAATCAGCACGACGATGTCGACGATCAGCTTGGCATTCGGCACGCCGATCAGGCTGAGGACGGTTTGGTAGGAGCCTTTCTCGGCCAGGGTCGGATCGTTCCACGGCACCATGGCTACGACCAGGAAGATCGATACCAGGTAGAACAGGCAGATACGCCAGATCACCGAGTTGGTGGCACGGCTGATCTGCTTGCCCGGGTCTTTCGACTCGGCGGCGGCGATGGTGACGATCTCGGTCCCCATGAAGGAGAACATGGTGGTCAGCATGGCGGCCAGCACGGCGCCCAGGCCATTGGGCATGAAGCCTTGGGTATCGAACAGGTGGCTTACGCCGCTGATCTGGCTGCTCGGGACCATGCCGAACATGGCCGCGCAACCGACGACGATGAAGCCGATGATCGCCAGCACCTTGAGCAAGGCGAACCAGAACTCGAACTCACCGTAGTTCTTCACGCTGAACAGGTTGGTAACGGTCAGCACCAGGGTGATGATCAGCGAGAACGCCCACAGGTCAACAGCCGGGAACCAGGCATGCAGGATGGCGGCGGCGGCGTTGGCCTCCAGCGGGATCACCAGCACCCAGAACCACCAGTACAGCCAGCCGATGGTGAAACCGGCCCAGCGCCCGATGGCGCGGTCGGCGTAGGTCGAGAAAGAACCGGTGTCGGGCGAGGCAACCGCCATTTCACCGAGCATGCGCATCACCAGTACAACCAGGGTGCCGGCAGCGGCGTAGGCCAGCAGCACGGCAGGGCCGGCGGCGGCGATGGCATGGCCGGAGCCGACGAACAAGCCGGCGCCGATCACGCCTGCGATGGACAGCATGGTCACATGCCGTTGTTTGAGCCCCTGAGCGAGGTCATTGGAATTGTTACCGCTCATAAAACTACCTTTGTAAGGAGTGGACCACCCGAATGAAGGGAAAACGAAGCGCACCAAGGGGTGATTTAGGCGTCGCCGCATTCGGTCTTTTCCCACTGGCAATAAGCGCGCCATTTTTAAATGCCATTTATCCGGAATGGCTGACGCCCGCAAATTCTCTGGCTTTGCAGCCTTTCTGCCAGGCTTTGACCGAAAGCCCGCCAAATCTCCATGCCAAGTTCGGATTACTGAAATACCCACTTACAAACGCACCAAAGGTGCTCCTCGGTAACACCCGCGCACCAGGGCAAGGCATTAAAGTGCAACCAAGAGGTACAACCATTGTTTCAGCCATGATTCGATCTGCGTGGGAGCGGGCTTGCCCCGCGATAGCGATTGTCGCCCCAACACCTTCAATCCTGCCGAAGCCATCGCGGGGCAAGCCCGCTCCCACGCCAGCCTGTACCGGCCACAAGGGCGGTAGCACCTGCTTTCCCGGAAAATGGTCTAAACCGCTTCCATGCTTGGGCCAAAGCTGGCACCATCGCGCCTTTTTTCATCAAGGCTCCGGTGCTGGGCAAAACGCCATTGCGGACATCCTCGCGACAGTCCACTGCAACGATGCGACAAACTGCCCCATCAATGACCGAAGCCCCTTGCGACCCGGTTGGCCGCTGTTGCGCCGCTATGCTAGCGTGGCGCTCGCCAGGAAGGCCGCCAACAGCTGGGAACGCACCCGAACACATGAGGACCGCACATGGCCCAGGCCACGCCCGCGCTGGAAATCCGTAACCTGCACAAACGCTACGGCGAGCAGGAAATTCTCAAGGGCATTTCGCTGACCGCGCGCGACGGTGACGTGATCTCCATCCTCGGCTCGTCCGGCTCCGGCAAGTCCACCCTGCTGCGCTGCATCAACCTGCTCGAGAACCCGCACCAGGGCGAAATCCTGGTCGCCGGCGAAGCCCTCAAGCTCAAGGCGCAGAAAAACGGCGACCTGATCGCCGCCGACAACCGCCAGATCAACCGCCTGCGCAGCGAGATCGGCTTTGTCTTCCAGAACTTCAACCTGTGGCCGCACATGTCGATCCTCGACAACATCATCGAGGCGCCACGCCGCGTACTCGGCCAGAGCAAGGCCGAGGCCACCGAGCACGCCGAGGCGCTGCTGAACAAGGTCGGTATCTTCGACAAGCGCCACAGCTACCCCGCCCAGCTTTCCGGTGGCCAGCAACAACGTGCCGCCATCGCCCGCACCCTGGCCATGAAGCCCAAGGTCATCCTGTTCGACGAGCCGACTTCGGCGCTCGATCCGGAAATGGTCCAGGAAGTGCTTAACGTCATCCGCGCCCTGGCCGAAGAAGGCCGTACCATGCTGCTGGTGACGCACGAGATGAACTTTGCCCGCCAGGTGTCCAGTGAAGTGGTCTTCCTGCACCAGGGCCTGGTCGAAGAGCAGGGATCGCCGCAGCAGGTCTTCGAAAACCCGACCTCGGCGCGTTGCAAGCAATTCATGTCCAGCCACCGCTAACGGAGCAATACATGCAGACTTACAAGAAGTTCCTCCTGGCCGCTGCTGCCACCCTGGTGATGTCGGCCAACGCCATGGCCGCAGAAAAACTGCGCATGGGTATCGAAGCTGCCTACCCACCGTTCAACAACAAGGACGCCAGCGGCCAGGTCGTCGGCTTCGACAAGGACATCGGCGACGCCCTGTGCGCCAAGATGAAAGTCGAATGCACCGTCGTGACCTCCGACTGGGACGGCATCATCCCGGCCCTGAACGCCAAGAAGTTCGACTTCCTGGTGTCGTCGCTGTCGATCACCGACGAGCGCAAGCAGGCAGTGGATTTCACCGACCCCTACTACTCCAACAAGCTGCAGTTCATCGCGCCGAAGAAAGTCGACTTCAAGACCGACAAGGAATACCTCAAGGGCAAGACCATCGGCACCCAGCGCGCCACCCTGGCCGGCACCTGGCTTGAAGACAACTACAAGGACGTGCTGAAGTCCATTCAGCTGTACGACACCCAGGAAAACGCCTACCTCGACCTGACCTCCGGTCGCGTTGACGGCATCCTGGCCGACAAGTATGTGCAGTACGAGTGGCTGAAGTCCGACGCGGGCAAAGACTACGAGTTCAAAGGCGAACCTGTAGTAGACAGCGACAAGATCGGCATCGCCGTGCGCAAGGGTGACCCGCTGCGCGAGAAGCTGAACAAGGCCCTGGCCGAGATCAAAGCTGACGGCACGTACAAGAAGATCAACGACAAGTACTTCCCGTTCAGCATCGAGTGATGCTCCCCCGACCCGTACCGCCCTGCGCGGTGCGGGTCCCTTGAACAAAGCTGCCCATGAATATCGACCTGCACGGATTCGGTCCGGCCATGATGGCCGGCACCCTGATGACCGTAAAACTGGCGCTTTGCGCCTTGCTGCTGGGGCTGGCCCTGGGCCTGCTTGGCGCCCTGGCCAAGACTTCCTCGATCAAGTCATTGCAATGGCTTGGCGGCTTCTACTCGACCCTGGTGCGCGGCGTGCCCGAGCTGCTGTGGGTCTTGCTCATCTATTTCGGCACCGTCGGCCTGATGAACAGCCTCGGCGACGCGCTCAACATGCCTGGGCTCGAACTCAGCGCATTCGCCGCCGGTGTCATTGCCCTGGGCCTGTGCTTCGGCGCCTACGCCACGGAAGTGTTCCGCGGCGCGATCCTGGCCATCCCCAAGGGCCACCGTGAAGCGGGCCTGGCCCTGGGCCTGTCGAAAGGCCGCATCCTGTCGCGGATCATCCTGCCGCAGATGTGGCGCATCGCCCTGCCGGGCCTGGGCAACCTGTTCATGATCCTGATGAAGGACACCGCGCTGGTGTCGGTGATCGGCCTGGAAGAAATCATGCGCCACGCGCAGATCGGCGTGACCGTGACCAAGGCACCGTTCACCTTCTACGCGGTGGCCGCCTGCATCTACCTGAGCCTGACCATCGTCGCCATGATCGGCATGTACTTCCTGGAAAAACGCGCCGCCCGCGGCTTCATGAGGGCCGAATAAATGAACTGGGAAGTCATCATCAAGTGGCTGCCACGCTTGGCAGAAGGCGCGGTCCTGACCCTGGAGCTGGTGGCCATCGCGGTGATCGCCGGGCTGATCCTGGCCATCCCGCTGGGCATCGCCCGCTCTTCGCGGCACTGGTACGTGCGCAGCCTGCCCTACGGCTACATCTTCTTCTTCCGTGGCACGCCACTGCTGGTGCAGCTGTTCCTGGTCTATTACGGCCTGGCTCAGTTCGACGCGGTGCGTGACAGCGCGCTGTGGCCGTACCTGCGCGATCCGTTCTGGTGCACGGTACTGACCATGACCCTGCACACCGCCGCCTACATCGCCGAGATCCTGCGCGGCGCACTGCAGGCGATCCCCAAGGGCGAGATCGAAGCCGCCCGGGCACTGGGCATGTCGCGGGGCAAGGCGCTGTTCTACATCATGCTGCCGCGTGCCACACGCATCGGCCTGCCGGCCTACAGCAACGAAGTGATCCTGATGCTCAAGGCCAGCGCCCTGGCCAGCACCGTGACGCTGCTGGAGCTGACCGGCATGGCACGGACCATCATCGCCCGCACCTACCTGCCGGTGGAGATCTTCTTTGCCGCCGGGGTGTTCTACCTGGTGATCTCGTTCTTCCTGGTGCAGGGCTTCAAGCTGCTGGAACGCTGGTTACGCGTGGATGCCTGCCAGGGGCGCTAACCTGCAACACGCTCGGGGCCGCTTTGCGGCCCCTTTCAATTGCGCCTCGGTGCCCGCATGAACACGACACTCCCCCTCCAAGGCAGCCAGCTCCTCGAGCGCTTCCAGGCCCTCGACCACTTTCTGCTTCAGCACCAGCCGCTGTGGCGGCCACGGCCGTTCACCGAGCTGCAGCTGGGCTGGGAAAGCCAGTACTCCGAGCTGTCCGCGTGGTTGCGCAATCGCACCCTGGAACAAGCCGAAGCCGTCCAGCAACACCCGGAACAGCTTCCGGCCCCGGCACCCTTCCCGCAACTGGCCGGCCTTGCACGGCAGTTGTCTGCCGTGGGTGAATTGCCCGACGCGGGCCTGCACCCGGCCGGCCACCGCCTTGACGCCAACGTCCCTGGGCGCAAATGGCAGCAGATCGAGGCCTTCAGCCGCCGCCTGAGCTTCAGCCAGACCACCCGGCACTGGCTGGACTGGTGTTCGGGCAAGGGCCACCTGGGCCGCCGCCTGCTGCAAGCCGGCCAGCAATTGACCTGCCTGGAGTACGACGCCGAGCTGGTCAGCGCCGGCCAGGCGCTGAGCGATCACCATCACCTGCCCGCCCACCATGTGCAGCAGGATGTAATGGCCGCAGACAGCATGCAGCAGCTGGATGGCGATAAAAGCGTGGTTGCCCTGCATGCCTGTGGCGATCTGCATGTGCGCCTGCTGCACCTGGCCAGCCAGCAAGGCTGCCCACAACTGGCCGTGGCGCCGTGCTGCTACAACCGCATCCAGGGCGAGCAGTACATCGCGATATCCACAGCCGCACAGGCTTCGGCCCTGCAGTTGTCGATCGGCGATCTGGGCCTGCCGCTCAGCGAGGCCGTCACCTCCAGCGCCCGGGTACGCCGCCAGCGCGACAGCTCGATGGCCAGGCGCCTGGGTTTCGACCTGCTGCAGCGCCAACAGCGGGGTATCGATGCTTACCTGCCAACACCGTCACTGCCGGTCGATTGGCTGAAGAAACCCTTCGAGCAGTACTGCCGTGACCTTGCCACGCTGCGCCAGGTCGAACTGAGCGGCACGACAGACTGGGCCGCCCTTGAGTCGCAAGGCTGGCAACGGCTGGCTCAGGTGCGCAACCTGGAGCTGGTGCGCAACCTGTTCCGCCGCCCCTTGGAACTGTGGCTGGTGCTCGACCGCGCCTTGTACCTCCAAGAGCAAGGTTATGCCGTGCGCGTAGGACTGTTCTGCGAATACCCGCTGACGCCGCGCAACCTGCTACTGCTGGCCGAACGCGGCGGATCGCCGCAGCGCAGCTGACAACCTGTGGATAAGTCTGTGCACAAGCTTGTGATGAAAATGTCCCCGGCTTGGATCCAAGCGCTATTTGCGGCGCTTTGCTTATTCCGCTTACCAGCTGAAAACCAGCAAAAACAGGGCTTTGCGCAAAGACCGGTGGCAGGGCCAGTCGGCATGCCTTTCGCGCAAGCGGAAAATGCCGCTTGTGCATAAGCATTTCAGCCGTAAGCTGGAAACCGCCTGAAACAAGGCATTTCAAGCCAGTTTCAACAGGCCCATGCCGACCAGAAGCAGCGCCAGCCCCAGCCAGCCTCGACCGGCCAGACGCTGACCGAACAGCGCCCAACCCATGGCGACAGTGGCCAGGATGCCGAAGCCGCCCCAGATGGCATAGGCCAGCGACAATTCGATGTCCTGCACCGCCTGAGCCAACGCGGTGAAGGCCGCCAGCACGCAGAAGATCGAGGCCACGCCCAGGCCCTTGCGACGAAAACCGTCGGAATACTTGAGCAGCAGGTTGGCCAGCACTTCCAGCACGATGGCCAGGCCCAGCCAGGCAAAGGGAATCAGCATGGCAATGCCTCCCCTTCAACCTCGACGGGCTTGCTGCGGGTACCCGCCTTGATCAGCAGGATGCCGGCAATCATCACCGCCAGCCCCAGGGCCTTGGCCCAGCCCAGGCTTTCGCCCAGCCAGAGCACGCTGACCAGGGTGATCAGGACGATGCCGATCCCCTCCCACAGCGCATAGGCCACACCGACCGGCACACGCTTGACCGCCAGGGCCAGGAAGAAATACGAAAGGCAGATCATGACGTACATCACGGCATGCCCAGCCACGGGGAAATGAGTGGCGGCGAGTTTCATCGACGCCGTGCCGATCACCTCGGCGGTGATGGCAACGATCAGGTAGATCCAGGAACGCATGGTGCCCTCCCATGGGCGACACAGCAGCCGAGCGCACAGGCGTCGGCGCAAGACAGAAAGGTTTAAGGCTGTAGTGGGAGGGTGGCGCTAGAGGTCGCCCGTCCAGTGACGTTCACGGGAGACCAGGCGGGAGGTGGAGAGGAGCTTGAAAGCTTTACTGTTCAACATAATGAACAACAAATTAGCTTAGGCAATCGAAAAAGTCAAAGCGATAGAAAAAACACAAATAAATACACGGTTAAATTGCAGGCATACCGAACAAAACCCTGAAAACACCCAGAACGACGCGTAAATTATATTAACCACTCGTGGAGCGACTGGAACACACCATGCCTCGTGGCCCGGCAACTCAGCCACAGCACAACCAAGCTTCATCGGTTCGTTCGGTGTATCATCGCCGGCTGTCCACGTGATCATGCACTGTTCAATCGAGCCAAGACGCGCAGAACCACCCGCCCGGTGATCTGCCGACGCTGTGCGAAAAATGATCAAGGATGCCAACAACCGTGATTGTCCGCGTAGGGGCATGGCCTCATCGTATTAACAGGACGCGCGTCACAGCTGCCAATGCCCAAGCTACTGGCCCCCGCGAGGGAGCAGCTAGCGTTGCAGCCGCCTCTTGAACACAGACTGACCTTGGAACGGATTCGAACATCGTGAAACACGCCAAGCCCTTCGCCCTGCTGACCGTCGCCCTGGCCCTGACTGGCTGCGCTAGCAGCACGCCCCCGGCCAAACCGACACCGCTGGACTGGAACATGCCCGGCATGCAGCTCGGCGGCGACCGCGGCCTGCCGCTGCACGTCGACACCCCCTGCCGCAAGCGCGGCTGCGACAACGACAAGCTGTTCTTCAACCCCGGCAAGACCGAACCAAGCGTCACCACCATCCACCGCGGCTGGTAGGAAAATTCTCCTTAGCGCTCGGTGACTTAGGGCGTTACGCATTGATTGCAAGAAGTAGTTTACAGCCGCGAATCCATCGCTATAATGACGCCCCTGTGCCGGTATAGCTCAGATGGTAGAGCAACTGACTTGTAATCAGTAGGTCCCGGGTTCGATTCCTGGTGCCGGCACCACATTAGGCTCCATTGCATTCCACCGAATGCTCTGGAAGCCCCGAAAACCCGCCCTTTGGCGGGTTTTTTCGTTCCAGGACCCTCTGTCGGGATCCAACAAAATCCCCCTTCCCCGAGGGCATGTTAGGGGTACTGCGATTTTCCGGTCAGGAGCGCGTACCCCTGTGCCACGTCTAGCGATCCCTCTCAGCGACCTGCAATGCCGCACGGCCAAAACCCGCGAACGCGCCTACAAACTGTTCGACGGCGGCGGCATGTACCTTTTCGTCAAACCCAATGGCGTGAAGACCTGGCGCTTGAAGTACACCAAGCCCAACGGCAAGGAAGGTACGCTCATTATCGGCAATTACCCCATCGTTACCCTTTCCGTCGCACGGCGTAAGCGAGACGAAGCCAAGGCATTGCTGCTCGACAATCTCGACCCAATGGAAGAAAAGAAGAAGGCCAAGATCGTAGCCCAGCGGGCGGCACTGCTTTTCGAAACCGTTGCTCTGGAGTGGCACGCCGACATGTCCCGTCGCTGGACCGAAGGCCACGCAAAAACCGTAATGAGCCGATTGCGCACCCACGTCTTCCCGCTGATCGGCCAACGCCCCATCGCCGAACTCGATACCCACGACCTGCTAGAGATCACCCAGCGCATCAAGGAACGCGGCACCATGGATGTGGCGTTAAGGGTACAGAACTACTTATCCACCATCATGCGCGGGGCCAAAAGGGCTCGGCAGATCACCATGAATCCTGCACTGGATCTGGCAGGCTCGATTCACGCGCCGCGCACAGTCCACCGCCCGGCCCTCTCCCTCAACCGCCTACCCGAACTGCTACACCGTATCGACAACTACAACGGCCGCGAGCTGACGCGCCTTGCCGTCCTGCTCACGCTGCATGTACTCGTCCGTTCCAGCGAACTGCGCTTCGCTCGATGGAGTGAGTTCGACCTCCAACGCGCCATGTGGGAAATCCCCGATACACGCGCACCGATTGAAGGGGTACGCAACTCCATGCGTGGGACCAAGATGAACGGCGACATTCAAATGGTTCCGCTATCACCACAGGTCATCGAAATACTGGAGTGCCTGCGCAGCCTCAGTCGTTTTTCAGAGTTAGTGCTACCGGGAGACCACAAGTACTGGAAGCCCATGTCCGAGAACACGGTGAACACCATGCTCCGCAACGTCGGCTATGACACCAGCAAGGACGTGTGCGGCCATGGCTTCAGGACCATGGCCTGTAGCGCCCTGCTGGAGTCCGGGTTATGGACCGACGCAGCCATTGAACGGCAAATGAGTCACAAGGAACGCAACCGCGTGCGCGCCGCTTATATCCACAAGGCCGAATTCCTCGAACAGCGCAGGCTGATCATGGCGTGGTGGAGCAACTACATCGACGCTAACCGCCATGGGCATGTGACGCCCCACGAATTCGCTCACCCGGTCGGCGACAACATTACAGCCCTACAAAAAAGCCCTGGCGCATCCAAACGAGGGTAAGCCAATGAGATCACCGCAGTCCGCCCTTCCACGCGGGTCCATCCAAGCGGGGCTGCAAAGCCGCCCTGCTTGGATGGACCTCATTTAAAAAATCTAAAGCCCACGCAAACTGTCTGTGGAAAACCACGGATTTCCACCGGTGGATAGTTTCATCCACAGCCGCAGAACGCCCGAAAATTTGGGCCTTGACCCGAATTATCCACAAGCGTAGAACAGATCGGGCAAAGCGCTGTCGTTGACAGCAACCCAGGTAGCCAGGACCTTTAAGGCTACGCCACACCGTGGTGGTTCTCCCAAAGTGCGATTAGCGTCCGGCGGCTCACACGGTCACAGCGATGTGATGGATGCCTACTTTTACCAGCGTGCCCACTGCGGCAACTCATCCCCTTTCGTAGCTGCCCTGCAGCAACCTATCCGCTTGGCCATTCCATTGCGCTAACCTGCGCCCGTCTCTTTCTCCCGGAAAGAGACGGGCGCTCCTACCGCTGCTGCAGCCCAACTCGTACAAGGCTTTGCGGCATTCCCCCTCGTGACAATCGGCGTGACAAACACCGGAGTCACCAGCAACAGCAATGCCGATGATGGTGCCGCAGCCCAGGGAATGGACTGCACCTGACTGACAGTCAGGCATGCCCCGGTCATCGCTTCACTGCCTTCACCCAGCTAAGGATCTCGCGGCACTGGTCTCGTCAGCCAGTGCAGCCTCCTCCCGCCCACTTCCCTCGAAGTGTTCAGGAGGTCAGATCATGAGATGCCCATGCTCCCGGTCGTAAGAAGCCGTAAGTCCCGCGTTAGTGGACAACCCTCACCGGTCGCAGGGGCCTTGATCCCTGATAATACTCAACATTCTTGGCGGGATGACGTGGGGAAGGTTTTAAAAGTTTTGGCTTCGAGAGGATTTCGATCATGGCACTGGTAGGTAAACGGGATGGGCGGAACTTTGGCTATGGCCGCCAATTGAGCTATGCCGGGCCGCAAGCGCTGAAAGATCTATTTGGCTGCGGACATTACGGCACGGTCAAGGCGCACAGTGATCGTTGGCAGGCGTTTGTACGCTGGTGTCGCTCGGAGGACGGGCCGGGGTTTTATGATGCGCGGCAAATTGATCGGCAGACCTTGCTGGCTTACGCAGGATATCTACGTCAGCAAGTTGAACAAAGCGCTATCGGCATCGCCACCGCGCAAAACCGGTTGTCCAGCGTGAATCGAACCATGGCTGCGCTTCGCGGTGATCAGAATGTGAAAGTGCCAAGTCCGAGCACGGCGCTGGGCATGCGGCGCACCAGAGTTCGTTGGTCGGTGCCGCAATGCCAAGACCGCGAACACATGAAGCGGATCGTCGAAGTGCTCTACGAACACCAAATGCCGCGCGCCGCGGCCATCGCTCAGTTGGCGCGAGCCGCCGGCATGCGACTGCGCGAGGCGATTTTGGCCGACCTCCCGCGCTTAAAAGGTGAGGCCGAACAATACGGCAAGATCAATATCCAGGATGGCACCAAAGGGGGCCGCTCAGGTGCCTCGGCATCTCGCTGGATCGGAGTGGATGATCATGTTCGCAAAGCGCTGAGATGCGCCGAACAGGTCTCGCCCGACGGTAGCCGCAACCTGCTGGCACCGAACGAACGCTACCTCGATTTCTTGCAGCGAATCGTCCGCCCCGCACGGGACCTCTTCCATACGCACGAACTCAAAGGCTTCCACGAATTGCGGGCAGCCTATGCGTGCGAACGCTATGAGCAAATAATGCAGCATCTTGCGCCTATCAACGGCGGCAAGTGCTACCAGCTCGGTCGACAATTAGATCAGGAGGCCAGAGCGCAAATCAGCTACGAATTGGGGCATGGCCGTATTGACGTGGTATCGGCTTACATTGGTGGTCGAGTATGAGCAAGCCAGTCGATATGGATCTGTTCCTGGCGGGCGTCCTGACCGGGTCGCATACCACGCGCCAACGCCACCTGCGTCAGGCGAAGGCTATCCAAACAGCAATCGCTGAGCGCTGGCAACGCGACAATCCATGGACTTGGCAGAGAAAACACCTTGCATGGTTTTTGAATCACCACCTAAACCAGCACACGGAATCGACGCGCTATTATTATTTTCTGACCATGCAATTACTCACTTATCGCTTAGGAAAACACTGGCAGTTCAACCGCGAAACGAAGGTCAGAAAACGGCCAACATCGGACGTTCGGATCCGCGGCGACTTTCAGATAAACCAGTTGCTGGACTGAATGATGGCAAATTGGTAGCCTTTCCTCCCTAAAGTCACGAATGAGCAGCTAGGTTTTTACCAAACGCTGCTGGCCATTTCAGCTCAAGCTTCAGTACGCTTGAGTTTGCTTGTAAAATATTAGAGCTCTTTTAACAATGACCGATCACTTCATAATCGATACAAATGTTTTAGTTCAGCATCCAGAGGTTCTCGCAATGACCGCCGAGAACAAACTGATAATACCTAAAGTGGTTCTTGACCAACTTGATCTACGACAATCGCGAGGAGTTCGCGGCGACATACGAGAAGTAATCAAAGACGCAATAAAGAAAGGCGTTCATATTGCGCAATCACCATCTAACTTAAAAGAAGAACCAATCGTATCTGATCCAAGAATGCAGCGACTTGACAATACAGATAGGGAAATTGCACGAGTTGTAAAGTCCTATGCCGAACGTTACGGAAACGCTGCAGTTTACCTAGTTACAGCGGATCAATTACTTGCTAAATTCCTTAGCCTATACGGAATAAAAACGATTACTGGTGCTCAGTTTTTAGAAAAATCCTCAGCCACCAAGGCCGACAAAGATATTCAAGAAACCGCAAAGAAAATTATTTCAGGGCAGCGACGTTATTTGACGCTTAGTTTTGTCCTCGGCACTATCGCGGCACTGGCTGGAACTTATATATTCGATAACTTTCAGCTGCTTATTTCTACGATTTCAATCTGGGGCACATTGATTATGCTTCCGATCCTTGGAGTAGCTTTGTATTGGTATCGTGAGAACTACCGTTTATCATATGGAATATTTGAATTTATTGTCGGAATTGCCATGTCCTACTATGCCTTCCTTCCCAATTTTGACTATCTAAATATTACGGGGGTTAAAGTAATTCAAGTTTTAGCCGGGCTTTACGTGATGGTTCGAGGCCTTGACAATATAGGAAAAAGCGCAGAAGGGACGCGCCTGGAGCAACTTTGGAAAAGGATATTTTGAGTAACTTTTCACTTTATCGATATTTGCTGCTTAAAGTTTCTGATTATTGTCATTGCGAGCACAAACGAAAACAGCCCTCTATGATCGGCATATATCGGCGGAAGCGGCCAACTATAGACACTGCGCATTACGAATCACCGACATGCTCACATAGATGAGGGGGGCTGTCATTCCGGCGAAGCCCGGGACAGCATCTTGTCTCGCAAGGGTCGCCTGTGCTGATGGCGTTCTGCTATTCTAGAGCAATCGAAAAGCTAAGGAAGCTCTCTGACAATGGCTACGTACTATCATGTTGACAATGCAGGCCTTCTCAAATCAGGCATGGAGATCAAACTTGACGGAGGGACGCGCTCAAGATTCGGCCAAATCTACCAGTCAAGATTTAAATTAATTGGAGCTGATGAAATTGGTCCTGACGTACCTCTCTTGGTCGATGTTCTGCCAGACCCTCATTATAGAGAATATTTTCTTGAGCTTCTTCGACTGCACGACCCGGAACTTTCGCATCTAACAAACAACTCCAGACTTAATTCTTTTTTTGCCGCGCTAACGGTAGAGGATGTTATAAAATACAAGTCGCGCTCCATGAATAAGGCGCCTGCAAACATCTTTGAAATCCATACAGACAGCGAAGTCCAAGTTCTTGATATGACTTGGCTGGATCAGCAATTCCCAAGGGATGTGAATAAATTTGGATACTATTATCGCCAATACTGGCGAGGCGCTCGAATTGACCAAGATCCTTACTTAGCTGAGCATGAAAAGCGTGAAACCTTGCTGGAGGTACTTATCGGTGGTGACTGCAAAGTTGGCAAAGTAGTTTCAAGAATTTAAAAATTAAATTAACCGTTTTTTATAGAGTCACATTGGCCGGTTTTGGTCGAAAGCTTCCGGTAATTACAGGTCATAAAAGTCGCCGTTGGTAGAGGAGCCATTCCAGGCTGAGATCCTTGCCTTGCCCCTCAAATAATAATGCCCCGCCTATTTCAACAGGGCGCCAAGAATGTCAGAGAGTTCGCTCAGCAAAATCGAAAAAGTCCATCTCGGAGTTCAGATCCTCGCCCAAGCCACTACGATCATCGCTGCGATCGTCGTCGCGGTGTGGGGTTATTACTCCACCGTTTATGTGAAAAAGGAAAAGGAAGTCACAGAGTACACACTCAAGGAGCTGGAACAGAAGACCACGCAGAAACCGCATATCCAAGCAAAGGTCGAATCAACAGTTCAGCCACTCCTAGATGGGCAGAACCTACTTCAGGTTAAGGTGATTATTTCCAACCTTGGTAACAAGGAAAGCAAAGTTACTCTGGACGATGACGCCTTGACGCTGGTACCCGTCGCCTTCGCTGAGGGGAAACCGATCTACCAGAAACCGATCAATCTCCTTTCGGGTCGCTATGCTGGAACCCTTAACCGCGCACCACTAAGATTCGTGAATGTTGGAGCAGGTGAGAGCTACGAGATCACGTTTGTACAGAACCTCGAAAATCCAGGTATTTACCTCATCCATTTTCTTGCCCTCAATGGTATAGATCCCCCTGCGGAGGAATTTCTTATCACAGGTGGCGTGCCATACAAGTATTCCGTTGGCGTAGACCAATACGTGGTTGTGAAGTAGGTAACCTTACGCCTTATCAGAGCGTCTACTGTTGGCCGATAGCTGCTCGTATCGACGGGTTAAATCACCTATAGCGGTCACTGGTGATACCAATAGACTCATTCACGTGGCCATGAGGAGTGGTAGACTTCATCAACCGAAGTGAACAATGAGATCAGTAACGAGGTGCTAGTATTTCAGCCGCCAACTTTGCGCGTGATATTTTCTTTTATCATAGCCCTGATGGGCGCGTTAGCTTTCAGTTCCTCTATCTGAACTGTGTTCCATTTCTTGGTATTCATGTATTCCATCCAGTGAGCAGCTCCGCACTGCGCAGTTCTTATCCGGTCTTTGTAATTGAATTGCTCAAGAAATTCAGGAGCTGGCTTGTGTATAGGATCAACGATTACCAATTTGAGATTATCGTTAAGCACCATAGCGTTAACCAACCGATTGTTTACGTGCTTATCTCCGAAGCCATAGCCAATAATTGTGAGCTCATTTAGATTTCTGAGCGTGTTAGAAAAGACTTGCAGCTTCTCCTCCCCAGGCTTCTCATTTGTTGTCAAGCTATATTTGCTACCACCAGTTAGCATCGATTGGCAAATAATATCTAAATCGCCGTTGAGATCCGTTATAACCCTATCTCTGTTTGATGGGACTTGTTCGCCATTATGAAAATATCCCATTC
>NZ_JBMOWQ010000270.1:0-21618 GCF_049310485.1 Pseudomonas sp. GZD-209 | reverse complement strand
CCCCGCGATCCGGTTCAACTCGATTGCAGTGTAGACATTACCCCGGCGCCAACAGCAGGTTCGGCGCCAGGCGATGGAACCCCTCCTCGTCCAGGCGGATGTCCAGCGCCAGGCTCGCCAGGTCGTCGGCCAGCGCTTCGGCGGCGGCGTCGTTCTCCAGGTAGCTCTGCTTCAAATAGCTCTGACACCCCGGGCAACATTCGGCGCGCAGCGGCGCCTTGCCGGCGGCGTAGCGGTCGTCTTCGAAGTGGCTGTAGCGCAAGTCCTTGCTCGACTCGCAATACACGCATTTGACCCGCACCACATGCCATTCGCAGGCACACAGCGAGCAGGCCAGGTAACGCAGGCCGTTGTGCTTGCCGCGGTTGCGCACCACCCCGGCCATGGCCGGCGAACCGCAGGCCGGGCATTGCGCCAGGCTGCCTGCGGGCTTGAGCTCGGGTTCGGGCAGCGCCAGCAACCAGCTCGACCAGGCCGCCTGCAACGCGGCGCCGATAAAGGGCACCAGCGCCGCCGGCAGCCCATCGTACTGGCCACCCAGCAAGGCGATGCCCCAGCCTTTGCGCTGGCTGTCGTCCGCGTCGCGCAAGGTTTGCAGCGCATCGGCCAAGGGGCCCTCGGCGTCGACCTTGAAATGCTCGAGTAGCGCCTGCAACCACGGCAACCACGGCCCTTCGCGCACCAGGCTGTCCGCCGCCAACGGCGGCAAGCCATGGCTTATGCACAGGCGCTGCCGCTCTGCCGCCACCGGCAAGGCGCCGGGCGGGTTATCCACAAGCAGCTGCTGGATCCGACAAAGCTGCGCAACCCATTGCAGGTACTCACCCAGGGCATTGCCCTCGGCCAGGTGCTGCAACCGCGCGGCCCGCAGTTCGAACAGGTTGGCGGGGGGCAGGTGCAGAAACGGCGGCATCACTGCCGACGCTTCGATCTGCCCGGGTTCGAGAATCGTGCTCAAACGGTCATCCTTCCTTACGGCCGTGATTGCTCGGCGTCTTGTCGCCGGTCACATCGCGGTACCAGAGTTCATGGTGCTTGCGTGCCCAGGCGCGGCTGACCCAGCCATGCAGCATGGCGCCGATCGAGCCCTTGATCCAGATCCCGGCATAGATATGCACGATGATGCTGAGGATCAGCACGAACGCCGCCAGGGCATGCAGCAGGGCCGACAGACGTATGACGTCGATGCCGAACCAGTGGCTGAAGTACGCCCGCCAGATCACCACGCCGCTGATCAACAGCACCAGCATGCAGGCCAGCAGGGTCCAGAACAGCAGCTTCTGCCCGGCGTTGTACTTGCCCACCGGCGGTACGCCCTCTTCCTTGTTCAGCATCACCCGGTCGACGCGGCGCAGCCACAGGCGGTCGTTGGCAGTGATGAAGTTGGCGCGCCAGAAGCGCAGCACCAGCCCGAGGAAGAACACGAACATCGCCACGCCGATGAACGGGTGGAGGATCCGCGTCCAGGGGCCGCCGCCGAACAGGTGGCTGAGCCAGAACAGCGCCGGGTGGAACAGCGCCAGCCCCGACAGGCCGGCCAGCACGAACAGGATCGCCACCA
Source organism: Pseudomonas sp. GZD-209 (assembly GCF_049310485.1). Taxonomy (NCBI): domain Bacteria; kingdom Pseudomonadati; phylum Pseudomonadota; class Gammaproteobacteria; order Pseudomonadales; family Pseudomonadaceae; genus Pseudomonas; species Pseudomonas sp. GZD-209. Next base: position 20,057 of record NZ_JBMOWQ010000270.1, on the reverse strand, counting down.
CCCAGTGGTTGCTGCGTTCGTTGGCGTTGTAGCGCAGGATCGGTTTGTCGTCGTTCATGGCCGCTGCTCCCCCTGCCCGCCCGGGCGGTTCGGATCATAGACATGCACCGCCGGATCCACCTGATGGACCGTGTTATCCACAGGCGCCGGGTGTTCGTCCTCCTCGACCCGCTGCGGCCCGACGCGCACGTAGTGGAAGAACCCGGCCAATACCGCCGCGCCCATGGCCAGCAGCGCCAGCGGCTTGGTGAAGCCCTTCCACAACCCCACCAGCGGGCTGATCACCGGCTGGTCCGGCAGGCCGGCGTAAATCCGTGGCGTGTCGGCATGGTGCAGCACATACATCACGTGGGTGCCGCCGACGCCATCCGGGTCGTACAGCCCGGCGTTGTCATAGCCGCGCGACTTCAGATCGACGATGCGCTCGTCGGCATGCACCTTCATCTCTTCCTTGCTGCCGAAGACGATCGCCCCGGTGGGGCAGGTCTTCACGCAGGCCGGCTCCAGGCCCACGCTGACGCGGTCGGAACACAGGGTGCACTTGTACGCCTTGTGGTCCTTCTGCGAGATGCGCGGGATGTTGAACGGGCAGCCGGTGATGCAGTAGCCGCAGCCGATGCAGTGGTCCTGGTTGAAGTCGACGATGCCGTTGGCGTGCTTGATGATCGCCCCCGGGCTCGGGCAGGCCTTCAGGCAACCGGGGTCGGCGCAGTGCATGCAGCCGTCCTTGCGGATCAGCCACTCCAGGTTGCCATCGTCGCGCTCGTGCTCGGTGAAGCGCATCAGGGTCCAGGTTTCGGCGGACAGGTCCTGGGGGTTGTCGTAGGTGCCGTGGTTGTGGCCCACCTCGTCACGCAGTTCGTTCCACTCCGAGCACGCCACCTGGCAGGCCTTGCAGCCGATGCACTTGGTGGTGTCGATCAGCTTGGCGACTTCCTGCTGCTGGCGTACCGAGGGCGGCACGGTGGTGGTGGCGGAGCGGGCAATGATGTCTTGGCTGGCCATCAGAGTTTCTCCACTTTGACGAGGAACGACTTGGACTCCGGCGTCTGGGTGTTGCCATCACCGAGGAACGGCACCAGGGTGTTGGTCAGGTAGCCGTGCCGCGTGCTGCCGGTGAAGCCCCAGTGCAGCGGGATGCCGATCTGGTGCACGGTCTGGTTGTTGACCTGCAGCGGGCGAATCCGCTTGGTCACCACCGCCACCGCGTCGATATGCCCGCGCTTGCTCGACACCCGCACCCGGTCGCCGGCCTTGATGCCCTTCTCGTTGGCCAACACCTCGCCGATTTCGACGAACTGCTCGGGCTGGGCGATGGCGTTGAGCCGGCAATGCTTGCTCCAGAAGTGGAAGTGCTCGGTCAGCCGGTAGGTGGTCGCCGCATAAGGGAACTCGTCGTGGGTGCCGAGGGTGTCCCACACCGAATCGAAGATGCGCCCGGCCGGGTTGCTGGTGGCCTTCTTGTTCTGCGGGTGCAGCGGGTTGATCCCGATCGGCGTCTCGAACGGCTCGTAGTGCTCGGGGAACGGCCCCTCGGCCATCTTGTCGATGGCGAAGAACCGGGCCACGCCCTCGGGGTTCATGATGAACGGGTTCATCCCCGCTTCCGGTGGCGAGTCGACCTTGAAGTCCGGCACATCGGTGCCGGTCCAGGCCTTGCCGTTCCACCACACCAGGCGTTTTTTCTCCGGGTCCCACGGTTTGCCTTGCGGGTCGCTGGAGGCGCGGTTGTAGAGGATGCGCCGGTTGGCCGGCCAGGCCCAGGCCCAGTTCTGCACCTGGTGCATGCCGTACGGGTCGCTGTTGTCGCGGCGGGCCATCTGGTTGCCTTGCTCGGTCCAGCTGCCGGCGAAGATCCAGCACCCGGAGGCGGTGCTGCCGTCGTCCTTCATCTGGGCGAAGCCGGCGAGCTGTTGCCCGGCCTTGAGCGTGGCGCCGCTGGCGTCGGTGAGGTCGCTGACCGCCCAGCCGTTCATCTCCTTGGCCAGCTCCTCGGGGGACGGCTCCTCAGGGACCTTGTAAGGCCAGCTGATATTGAGCATCGCGTCGGGGTAAGCGCCGCCCTCGGCCTGGTAACGCTTGCGCAGGCGCAGGAACAGTTCGCTCATGATGTGCACGTCGGTGCGGGTTTCGCCCGGGCCGTCGGCGCCCTTCCAGTGCCATTGCAGCCAGCGGCTGCTGTTGACCAGCGAGCCATCTTCCTCGGCGAAGCAGGTGGTGGGCAGGCGGATCACTTCGGTCTGGATATTGGCCGTGTCGACGTCGTTGAACGGGCCGGCGTTGCGCCAGAACTCGGAGGTTTCGGTGGCCAGCGGGTCCATGATCACCAGCCACTTGAGCTTGGCCAGCGCGGCGGTGACGCGGTTCTTGTCCGGCAGCGCGGCAATCGGGTTGAAGCCCTGGCACATGTAGCCGTTGACCTTGCCCTGGCCCATCATCTCGAACATGCGCAGCACGTCGTATGCCGGTACGTCGAGCTTGGGCAGCCAGTCGTAGCCCCAGTTGTTTTCGGCGGTGGCATTGGCGCCGTACCAGGCCTTCATCAGGCTGACGTGGAACTTGCCGTAGTTCTGCCAGTACGACAGCTGCCCGGGGCGCAGCGGTTTGGAGGCGCGCTTGTCGATGTAGCTGGCGTAGTCCTGCTCGGCGTCGCCGGCCAGGGTGAGGTAACCCGGCAGCGAGTTCGACAGCAGGCCCAGGTCGGTCAGGCCCTGGATGTTTGAGTGCCCGCGCAGGGCGTTGACCCCGCCACCCGGCATGCCGACGTTGCCCAGCAGCAATTGCACCATGGCCGCACTGCGGATGATCTGCGCGCCGATGGAGTGCTGGGTCCAGCCCAGGGCGTAGAGGATCGTCATGGTCTTGCCCGGCACCGAGCAGGTGGCGATCTCTTCCCAGACTTTCATCATCTGGTCCTGGGGCATGCCGCAGGTCATGCTCGCCAGCTCCGGCGTGTAGCGGCTGTAGTGCTGCTTCATCAGCTGGTAGACGCAACGCGGGTGCTGCAGGGTCGGGTCGACCTTGGCAAAGCCATCCTCGCCCAGCTCGTAGCCCCAGCCGGACTTGTCGGCGTACACGCGCTTGGCCGCGTCGTAGCCGCTGAACAGCCCGTCCTCGAAGCCATAGCTTTCTTTGACGATGAACGACACGTCGGTGTAGTTGCGCACGTACTCGTGCTGGATCTTGTCGTTGCTCAGCAGGTAGTTGATCAGCCCGCCCATGAAGGCGATGTCGCTGCCGGTGCGAATCGGTGCGTAGTAATCGGCTACCGAAGCGGTACGGGTGAACCGCGGGTCGACCACGATCAGCCGCGCCTTGTTGTGCGCCTTGGCCTCGGTCACCCACTTGAAGCCGCACGGGTGCGCTTCAGCGGCGTTGCCGCCCATCACCAGGACCAGGTTTGCGTTGGCGATGTCAGACCAGTGATTGGTCATCGCGCCACGGCCGTACGTCGGGGCAAGACTTGCCACCGTCGGGCCGTGTCAGACACGCGCCTGGTTATCGAACCCCAGCATGCCGGTCGAACGGATCACCTTGTGCGTCAGGTAGCCCGCTTCGCTGGAAGCGGCGGACGCAGCGAGGAAGCCTGTGGTGAGCCAACGGTTGACCGTCTGGCCCTGGGCGTTCTTCTCGATGAAGTTGGCATCGCGGTCCTTTTTCATCAGGTCGGCGATGCGGTCGAGGGCTTCGTCCCACTCGATGCGGGTCCATTCCTTGCTGCCTGGCTTGCGGATCTCGGGGTACTTGAGGCGGCTCGGGCTGTGGATAAAGTCCAGCAGGCCCGCGCCTTTGGGGCACAGGGTGCCGCGGTTGACCGGGTGGTCCGCGTCGCCCTCGATGTGGATGATGCTTTGTTTGACGTTTTTGCCCGCATCGCCCTGGCTGTACATGATCAGGCCGCAGCCGACCGAGCAGTAGGGGCAGGTGTTACGGGTTTCTTTGGTGTGCGCCAGCTTGAAGTGGCGCACCTGCTCGGCAAATGCGGGGGTTGGGGCCATGCCCAACGCCGCAAGGCTCGAGCCTCCAAGGCCGACGGCGGCGACCTTGAAGAATTGCCGACGGTTGAGGTCCATCGTGCACTCCTGATCAGGTTCTCGGGCGCGCGGGACATGGCCGGCGCCTCAGGGACTTCACGGTGGCGGTGGACAGAGACCGCCAACCGTTAAGACTAGCCAAGAATCAGGGAAGTGCGCTGACCTGGGTCAATACCCCGTGGGAAACAGCGTGCGGTCCTGTGGGAACCTGTTGGTCTCAGCTGGCGACGCCGCTTTTCGGGCCACTGGCGATCAGCGCCGCGCCGCAGGCGGTCTTGTGGCCGTCGAGGGCGACCGGGGTACCGTCGACGTTATAGGTGGCGCTGCCTTCGACGATGGGGAACACGCCCTTGCACAGCGGGCAACTGACCATGTGCCCGACACCGGCGATGGGCTTGCCGTTGACGTTGGTGTTGCCGAAGGAGCCGAGCACCTTGCCACCGTGGGTGGTGGAATCGCCGAGGCGGATGATGTCTTTCATGGGGGAACTCCGTGTCAGTAAGGTGGCGTCGATGCCGGTGGCAAAGCCTAACATGGCGTGGCAGATCAGAGGCTATAGGCCATCAGTCCGATTGATGTGCTGAGGGTGACAAGGGCAGCCCGTCAGGGCACTGAGAGTTTTACCACCGAGCCATCGGCCACTCCTGCCATCTGCCGTGCGATGCAACCCCGGTAGCGCATGCCCTCGATGGCATTGCCTGCGTGCAGGTTATCCACCGAGAACGATCCACCGAAGGCAAACCCGGTGAGTGGCAGCAATCGCTGGCCCTGGGCCAGGGGGCCGTGCAGCGTTTGCCAGGCGTTCGCCAGGGGCCAACCGGTCAGCACCTTGTAATCCGCCAGAACTGCTGCTGCCCAACCCTCCAGGTCATCAGCCAGGTATTCGAACCCGCCTGTTTCCGGGTCGAATGTGTACACCTGGCCCTGGCGCAGGCAGAACTGCACACCGAATACGTCCTCGGCGAAGAACAACACTGGCGCTTCCTCCAGTTCAGGAAATTCGAAGCGCCACAACTCCGGGTCATTCCACTGCTGCAGGCTGGATTCGCTGCCCGGCGCGGTGGCCCCTGTGGCGAACACATGCAACGCGCTTTCAAAGGCGTAGAAGCCATTGCACCGCAAGAGCAGGCTTTCGAGTTCATCGGCCCGCGTACCCGCCAGGCCGCGACTACGTGCATCGAGCGTGTCAGGCAGGGCTAGGGGCTCACCTGCGATCGACAACAGTTTTTCCAGGCGGGTTATCTGCGTGTCCGTCAATTCAACTTTCCTTCGTTGTGCTGCATCAGCGTCTGCATCCGTGTAAACCTGCCGTGCATCGGACAAGGTCGCTCGCGAGCCATAGCCCAACAAATGCACCTCGGTTTGTGGGTATTGCTATTGGCCCTTCCCTTTGGAAATGCAAGGGACCGTGCAGCGCGACTAACGGCAGCGAGCTTTTCCTTCTTTAGCTCTGCTAAATGGTTCAATTTTTAATCCTGAACGCCTCTCTCAGAGTCACCTCGTCATCAAGGTCGCCATCTCCAAAGCACCTCACATTTGCCCCTACCAATAAAGTACTAAAGAGCTCGTACAACTCCAGCGACCTAAAATTGACCTCCAACCACGCAGAAAGTGAGTCAAGCCTGGTCAATCTCACATCATAAACAGCTAATGTTGACTGTTTCTGATCTTTGAGACACACAACTCCTTCGCCCCCTCCGACATGCGCTTTACTGGTGCGAATCCTTTCGATAACACGCTGCAACGCAGCCGGGTCATCAAAAACAATACTGTATTCGTAGCTCATGATCCATGCGGCCCTTTTCGTACGGTAAGCAGGTCTTCGGGATTATGGAACATTATTGCCACTAAGCCAGTAACGCTACTGGCTCGCACATCAAATTAAGTTAGTATCTAAGGAGAGCTACTTCCCCCATGAAAATGTCATTTAGCGCTGAAAAAACCTCATCGACCTCCACGACAGAGCTGGAAATATTGATTTGAACTGTACTGATCGGCTTCACCCAGCCACAGGCTTTAACGAAACTAAATACAACCCTATCTACAAATATTTCTACCTTTTGTATGCCACCATAGCCAGCAACACCCGGATTGCCAACCTCAGCATAATATGTATCCTGCCCAAGGCTTTCGTCCTGATCATCGTTCTCATCCGACCTTTGCAAAATGATAAACTCCGAAGGCTCCTCATGACTATCCGCAAAGCCGACTGTCAGAACATCCTCTTCTCTAGAGGCATTAAAATAAGTCGCTGTAAACTGTTTATTCATAGCTATGCCTTTCTGCTTCTGCTCAGCGGCCCATATCTTAGTTTCGCTATTTTCAGGCAAAGCGCAGTGAATTTTTGCCCCGATTTCAGCTGACGCCCTTCCATCTTACCCTTGCATTATGAGCATTGATAATCAATAACCATAACGTCTCGACGCCGAAGCGACCGGAGGCCTGAAGTAGGCAAGTGGTTACTCCCCTTTCACTTCAATGCAAGTCGGCTATCAGTTGCACTCGCGCCTTTCAACAGCGACGGCGACTTGCGGGTCGCGCTGGGGCTTTGAGCGCCTGCGCCGGCGGCGGTCTTGGCCTGCTACACCTTTTGCAGCGCGGCGTGGCTGCTTTTCGCCAGTTGCAGGCCGCTGCCGGCCAGGGCCTTAGACTTACATTCAAGTTTCGAGCTAAGCATCACTCTGATCAGGCTGTAAGCGTTAACCGGGCTTTTTCAATGGCCTCTTTAAGCACGCAAGCATCGCTCTCTGATAGCTTCAAGCTCTTTATTTCGCTCGCAAGATCAACTGAGCGAATCAATGAAGCAAGCATGAAATTAATCTGCTGGCGTCTTTCAGCCTCTTTAAACTCGCTGAAAGGCAGCTGTACTCGCAGCTCAATATCTTTACTAGCCATATGATAGCGCTTAACTTCCGGATAATCACCAACCCGCTCATCGGGCATAACTATCGATATAACACTCCACTTTTCCGCGCCACAAGACAGCTCAACATCTTTTACTAGTCCAGCAATAACCGGCTCTACCACTTTGCGCGCAGATGTCACTGCCTCACTTACCGAAATATGCTTTTCGCTCGACATCCAAAATTCCATCACCGGCTCCTAGTAGTCGCTCTTGCTCAACGGCAACCTTTTGCCGCCTTGTATTCAAGCATTTTCCTATTCTGCCAAGTATGCATATACTTCTTGCTACCCAACGCTTCTTCAACCATCTCCACGTTATTCTCTCTTAGATATTTTTTCGAATACCACCGAGCACCCATCGCGGCTTTGCCGCAACTCTCAACTTCGTTCTTGTCGGGATCTCTCAAAATATAGCCAGTAGCAGATTTAGTCGGGCAGTGATATTCCCATGAGTACCATTCGACCCACACGGACATGGCATGAATGGATCTTCCCCCGCCCCAAACTTACCACCCGCTGGCGCGACTGCCCTTTCAACAACCCTAACGGGTCAATCCACTCGACCGGGAGTAATGCCTCAGCGAGTCGATTCAATACCTGACCAATCGACCTGTTTTTTGGCAAATTCACGATCAGCGCTTAACATCGATAATTCACCGGCGAAGATCGGGTCCTCCTTCACCGCCGTTTCTTGAGCGGCGCTAAACACTACCGCCCCTGCACCACGAATGTTCTCCAAATGCATCTGAGCCACGTAGAAGTCATAAAAATCAATAATTGCCGCCTCCACACACTCCAAGCTCTCAAATTCACCCTCCTTGAAATACTGTGCAAGATCTGACAGAGCGTACAAGTACATATTGAATAGAACACTCTCTAATTTAGCGTCCTGCTCATCAACAACCGTGCTTCGCATGGTCTTCTCAACCCCTTTGAGAGTGACTTCTTTGCCTTCCGCAAGCCACTTCCATGCCCGATCTAGCAGACCTGTAAACACAGCTGAAACTACGATACCTTTACCCTCAAGAAGCGTTGCAAGTCGATCAAGTGACTTCAGCACGATATAAAGTGTAACTCGCTCGTCTCTACTCATATATCCCCGCTTCTATGATCACCATGTGCAACCGATGAAGCAGATTGCTATATTGCCGTACTGTAAATGGGCCCTGCCATATCCGCGCTGTTATTTTTCGCAACGTGGATCGCTTTCCATCAAACGGTTGAGTTTTTGGGGGACTGTCGTTCAGCTGGTTGCAACCTAGGTAAACCAGGCGACCGGGGGCCTATAACAAGCGACCAGCCGACTTTTAGATGAACCGCTACACCATGGTACTAAACGCCTAGCGCTGGAACCGCATGTTGCAAATTTTTTTTCCTGATTTCGTTCACCTTCTCAGCGTCACTCAGGTCCGTTCCGATTAACACATCCAGCAGTTCATTGCACCAAGCCACTTCTAGCTCGGTGTCCCTGTCTACATCTTCGTCTAAGATGTCGATTGCCTCAGGGACCTTCCCCAGCGCATATCGAACTGAATCATGGCTACCATTTTCCAAATACTGAATACAGTAGGACGTACAAATTACAGCGCACTGAGCCTGATCTACCAGTCCGTCACTGTAATCCTCAGAATCAGGAATACCACCATAAATCTCCTGATACATCAGCCTTAGCTCGTGTTTGCCTAGCAATATATTTCGCTGAAATAGACCCTCCAGAACCGAAGCATTCACATCTACACCGCGCTCGTATTTTTTACAATATCCACTATAAATTCCCGCCACACGCTCCGCCCCTAAAAGGCAAAACAGCGATACTCTATCCCTCGACATTCCGAATAATTTTTCAAAATATATGCTCATCAGATCCGCCTTTTGGTTTTATCGTTAGTGATTGACGCATCTGGGGTGACTTCACTCTCACACACCATCGTTTCGCGAACGATGCTTGCCGAATTGAAAAAACGCCAAGTACGTCGGAGCGAATTCGGGATCTCGTTGGCGCATTGATTGGCTGGGTCGTTGTCAAGGTTATCTTGTTGCTGCTCGTGAAGGCTCCTGGCAACGGCGACCTCTTCGCTGGCGTGGCTTCTGATCTGCTTGCCTCCCGATGAATGCCGCTACGGGGAGCAAGAAATCATTCTCACGCCTCCGAAAGCTCATGCTAGTGCCCTGTCTCAGAAATAGGCTGTTCACTTTTGGCGGTGTCTTGGACGCCCAGCCGGCGTTGCCACTCGCCAAAAGAGAACGTATTTCCGAGACAGGGCACTAGATCGCCTCAAGCTCTTGGGATGAGGTCTCAGGCAGGGGCAGGATTTCAACCCCCCTAACGCCAACCTCAACAAGTTTCGCCTTAAAAACACTGGAACAAAACAGCGTAGAAACCCCTGGATGAAGTTTGTTTAGCTTGAACAGATCAGGCGCATCTTCTTTTATTTCCAGCTGTTCAAAGCCTGTAACCCAATCCCTGCCCCCTATTATTACCTGAGAAGACGGCAAAACTAAATCACCATAGTCAAAACTATCGAAAACAACAACATAATACTGCGAAGAAACTATGCTTTTATTCAACCCAGAAACCACATCTACCTTTTGACAATCTAGCATTGCCACACCAAGCTCACGACAGGCCTCAACAAAGCCTTCACTTGCAACATACAGCCTGTCGTACAAAGCCCTTATAGTGAAATCATATTTCTTGGCATTCGCAATCAAAATCAGGCCAGATGGAAGTGCCTCATGCGGCTTACCTAATGCCGCATTGGAATACCAAGGAAATGCACCATGATCGAGACTCTTAGCATTTTCATAAAAATGATCATACAACGCCGCGTTCAATAGCCCGACAGGACACCCAACATCTTTCTTCTGCGACAGCATAAAAAACGCCACAACTCCCTTACTCCAGCCTGTTAGGGTTCTGCCCAGTTTTCGAAAGGTCCGCTCTTCGGCCTACTTGAAGCGCAGCAATCTCCTTTCTCGCACCTGCTGCATCTATTTTGTTAGCAATAAAATCTTGCCTGATGAGAGATGGCAGCCACACGACAAATGCAATAGCCATTAGACGGCTCATTGCACGGTTTCCAAAACCCTTTGCTGCTTAGCCATTTCCATTAGAGCCTTCTCTAAAAGAGACATATCAGGTGGATTTTTTCGACCCTTTCCCTTTCAGCCAAGCGGGGACTTTTTTTCTACACAATTCGTATCCCGCCTCAGAGAAATCACTGACTCGATAGTCCCTCTCAATCAACTCTCCGTCTTGGTCAAATGGATTCGCCAACAAGAGACCCTTTCGGAAGAAAAAATCGTATTCTGCGAACTGCGCTCTTTTTACAACAGCTTGGGACTCCAAGTCAGGTACTAGATCCCCATTTTCATTCAGCAGCCTGTAAGCAGAAACCAGCTCACCAGGCGCACCCCAGACAACACGATTCTTGCCTTCCGTCATGCCAACCCCACTAATGGTTCAGCGCGGCTAGGTTCTAACCCAGCCGCTCTTGACTTCAACGTCCACGGCCTGCTGTCCGAGAACAACTTCGCGAAACCGGTTTTCTCCGACCAGATATTGCCGCCGAAGAAGCGGCCTTCGGAACAGACGCTGGTCAGCTTAAGCCCTTGAGAGACTAGCACTTTCCTCTAAAGGCAACCGTGCATCATAGCTGTAAAACACCTCGCCTTTTTAAGTACGTGAGCAGTCGATGAAGAGCCACCACCTTGCCCCTATCTTGCGTCGTTGCAACTAAAATGCGAGACATCGATTTCCTAATTGAGCTTACAGCAGCCCCCTCATTATTCAGGAGCTGATCCGACTCCAAATCCCGCACCTCGTATGCCGTCCCTGAGCGGTTCGCAGAAAATCTTACTATCGAATTCCCTCCAACCACCACCGCCCCATCAAGAGCACCATCGTGCAAATAAAACTCCACACTTAGGTTTCGTGAAAGAATCCTTTTCAGCAATGGAACTAATCGAACACCCGGCGAGAGAGAAATACCACAACCACTTTCTCTTCCATTGAAAAAATAACGCTTTAGTGTCACATCCACGGAGCGCACAAAATGGACAGCGAGATAGTCCTTCTCATAGAGGCAAAAATCATCTGCATCGCCAACCATATCAAAATTTTCTTTTTTAAGCTCAGCCTCGCCAAAGGCCCTCAAGCCAAACATCTCAGCTTTGATACTTGACGCCCCCATCAAATAGCTAAAGCACAGTTCAAAAACATTACATTTCAAGTGATTCATCTGCCTTGCCTATTGACAGAGTTTGTTCCACTACCGTGATGCGCTTGTGAAATACCCTTGACCTTCGTGAGTTCAGCCACTTAAAAAAGGGAACAGATTTATTTTCTCAACCCTAACTTCTGTCTAACCTGATTCTTTTGCTCGATGCATTTAGCGGCGACTTGCGTAGGCTCGTCCACGAACCGACTGTTGTCCGCCTGCTCTGCCCGTCAAAAAGCCTATCTAATCAAGTTAAATTTTTCTGCCGGAACTTCCTTAGCTCTGTGCCCCTTGACCCCAAGCCGGCAGAAATTTGAATAAAAAACAAATCTGTCCCCTTTCATTTTTAGAAATCACTCCGCTTTCCAAAAACGTTTCCTTTTAAGCTTTTTACGGAACAAATCCAACTCCTCTCGACCACAGCACGCCTCATACCTATCCGAAAGCTTACCTTTAATCTTCTCCAGCCTAGAAATCATTTGAGAATTACATATAAATCTTGCAGTTTCCACGCGATAATCCCTTTCGTCATTCGCGGTAACCTCTTCACGCACATAGTAATGCAGCCCGATATTCCTTAACGAAATCAGGAGATACTCCAACTCCCAAAGAATATCTACAGCCTCTTCACCAGAGATTGTTACATCTTGTTCTTCACGCAACTATTTCCCCTCCCCACTGAGTTAAATTTTGATCCACTCTGAACCGCCGAAGCTATACATCCCCCGGTCGCTCCCAAAACTCAATTTTATCCAATACCCTCTCCAGATCATCCATATCATCATCGCCTAGCGTATCATCGAATCTTGAAGAAATTATCATTCTCATTTTTGCCAGCCTGTCAGTCACCCGCTCGGAATCAACAAACTTCGTGATCGCCGCACAGTAATCTTCACAATCCGCGAGATCCGCAATTGACCCACTTTCATAGTGCCGATTCAATCTTCCAAGCGACACCAAAATAAACTCTACCTCCCTCAATAAGGCGTCCACATCTTTTCTGCTCAGGGAAATTTCTTCATTTTCACTTCTCATAATCACTTCCTTTGCACCACTGTATGATTTTTCAGTTCAAGATCACCTTTGACCGTCAACTCTTTTTTGTGATAGCGGGGATTATCCACCCACTCCAGCCTACTATTCTCAACATCAGTTTCTATATAATCCCGACCTTTATTTTCCTTGATCTGATATTTTTTCTGCACCTCAACTTTTGACAACGGCTTTTTACTGGCAGGTTCCAGATACACTCTATTATTGTCCTTCGCACGAATCACCCCATCCTCACATATCGCGTTCGAACCCTGCCTACTTGTATAATGTCGAACTCTAGTGGTTCCATTGTTTTTGGCACTTAACCCCAAAGGGTCAATCCAAAGTATGGGGTTCAAGGCATAAGAATAGAGGTTTAGGCCACCCGCGTAGCTTATAGGATCTTGGCTCGTGAACCGCCCAACCATCGGATCATAGTACCGATAGCGGTTGTAATGCAGCCCTGTCTCGTGATCGTGGTACTGCCCTTGGAAGCGAATCGGGTTGGTCATCCCAACCTGCTTGGCCCACTCCGAGCGCACCTCGCGCACTTCACCCCAAGCCTTGTACTGACCGGCCCACGCCACCTCGCCGTTATGATCGGTAAGCTCCATCGGCGTACCGAGGTGATCACATTGATACCAAGCAATCGCATCGATCGGATGCGGTTTCACCTCGTGTTGCCAGAGCGGGTCCTGATCAATGTCGTATTCACGACCGTGCCAATCCGGCTGACGCAGCAAACGAATCGGCTCCTTGCGCAACGCCTGGGCAACTGGCACAAAGCTTCCCGGCTCATACAGGTAATGCACCGTGCGCCCGGTCTCACCTTCGTCCTGCGGCGGCGAGCTTTCCCAGGCGAGGGTATCGCCATCCCAGCCGTACAAGGTGTAGCCACAGCCCAGTTCACGCTGGCGCTTGGCGCGCTGCATCTGGTTCCAACCACTGCCGGCACGCGGATCATCCTGATGATGCGCGGTGGAGTGTTTGTGCAGACGGCGGCCCAAGGCGTCGTAGCTGTAAACGACACTGAGCTTGCCATCGTCAAAATGGGTCAAGCGGTCGAACAGGTCCCAGGTCAGGTGGGCCTTGTCGCCGTTATGCAGCCGGTTGATCAGATTGCCACGGTCGTCGTACTGGTAATGGGTCCCGGCGTACTCGCGCAACAGGTTGTCCATCAGCTTGTTACGGCGCGGATCGCTTTCCAGCGGACGGTTGAGCTCCTGGGTTTTGTCGTCCAGCAGGTTGCCGGCCGGGTCGAAGGCAAAGGTCTCGACACCGAGGCGGCTGGTGGCTTGTAGCAGGCGACCAACGGGATCGTACTGATAGGCCAGGACGCCACGGCGGGTGTCGTGAATATCCGTCAGCTGACCAACCGCATCGTATTGATACTGGCGTTTGAGCAAGGTGGACTTGCCATCGTGGCTGCCCAGCAGTTGCTCCTGAAGACGTCCGGCCGGATCCCAAGCCTGGGTTTGCATCAACTGGTTGCCCTGATGACGCGCCACTTCGCGGTGCAGGTCATCACGCTCGTAGGCCAGCAGCTCATGCTGGTCGATGGTCATGCCCAGCACATGGCCGCTGCCGTAGGTGAGCGTGTTGACTTTGTGGCCATCGGGGCGAATGGTCGCCGTACGCAGGTTCAGCGCGTCGTACTCATGCTTCCATACCGCGACCATCGGCACATCGGTCTTCAGGTAGTACTGATGCTCACGGGTCACATTGCCCGCCTCATCATGGAACCACTGCAGCTTGCTGTCGGCGTTGAGGGCCTGGACCAAGTTGCCGTTACCGTCGTAGGCGAAGGTCTCTTCCTGCCGCTGACCGTCTTGACTCGCTATACGTGAGGCCAGGCGACCCACAGCATCGAAGGTGATATCGACCCGGCGCTGGCCAACGTAGGTACTGGCGAGGCGACCACTGTCCGGGTCGTACTGGTAGCGCGTCACCAGGCCATCGAAGCCCTTCTCTTCCAGCAGGCGACCCACTGGGTCGTAAAGGAAGGTGGCCTTGCTCTCGTTTTCGTTCTCGAGCCCGACCAGGCGGCCGAGCTTGTCCCAGCGATAGCGCAGCGTGTGTTCATTGGCATCCACGCGCTCGGCCAATTTGCCCACCGCGTTGTAGGACCAGGTGGTGCAACGGTCCAGCGCGTCGGAGTGCGCCAGCAGACGGCCTTCGGCGTCGCGCTCGAAACGCTCTTCGGTGTTGTCCGGATGAATGACTTTCGCCAGTTGACCAGCCTTGTACTCATAGCTGGTCTTGCTGCCGGCGGCATCGGTGAACAGCACCAGACGGCCGAGATCGTCGTACTCCCACTGGCTGGTCTTGCCCGAGCAGTCGGTGAACTCGACCAACTGATCCGCTGCGTTGTACGCCAGCTTCTTCTCGTTGCCGTTGGCATCCTTGATCGCCTTGACCAGGCCCGAAGGCGTATAGGCGAATTCGGTCTTGTTGCCCAGCGGGTCGGTGGTCTCGACCAGGTTGCCCTGCTGGTCGTAATCACGCAGCCACAGGCCACCTTCGGCATCACGGATCTTGATCGGATGGCGACGGTCGTCATAAACAATGTGGATCTTGCTGTGGTCCGCACGGATATGGCGGACGACGCTGCCCTGATCATCGTAGTCGTAGCGGTCTTCGCGGCCGTCGGCGTGCACATGGCGCACCACCTTCTTGCGGTCATCGCGGAAGATCCACTCCGAGCGCTCGTCCGGGTAACGCACACGGTAGAGATGGCCAAGGATGTCGTAGTAGTACCAGGTCTCCTGACCGTGGGCGTCGGTGACGTAGGTCAGACGGATGTTTTCATCCCACTCCAGGCGGGTGTCGTAGCTGCCGTCGTCGGCCCACTCATGAATAGCCTTGGCTTGGGCGCTGCTACCGTCCCATTCCAGGTTCATGCCGCGACCGGTGCGGTCGGTGTAACGGGTAACCAGGTGATTCTGATACTGGTAGTGCCAGGCGGCACCGTTTTCATCTTGGGCGGCGATCAGATCGCCTTGCTCGTCGTAGTGGTAGGCGCACAACTGACGCAGCGGCTGGCCGTCGCGCATTTCCCACAGGCCGGTGATATGGCCGTGGTCGTCGATCAGGGTGCCGAGGTGACGCAATACATCCTTCACATCGCCTTGGAAGGTAATGATGTCGGACAGCACCGGGCGGCCGTCGTGGCGGTGCTCGTAATGCAGCATGCAGCCGGCGTCGTTCTGCAGCATGATCTTGCGCAGGTAGTAACGGTCACCGACGCGCAGGTAATACTCCTTGCGCACGAAGCCGCGGCAGATCACCAGCTCTTCTTCGGTGCTGCGGACCAGCAGCAGGTCTTCGATGGCGTTGAACTGCGCCTGGCCAACCTTCGGCAGTTCGAATTTGTGACTACGGCCATCGAAGTCGTGGAACAGCAGACCTTTGCCCACCTCGTCGATGCGAGTGGTCAATGGTGTCACCCAGCGAGCACCCAAATTGCCTTGGTCGTACTCGGCCAGGCGTGAGTGGTAGATGCGCTGCCACTCGATGGGGAAAGCGCCTGGCAGGCTAAAGTCTGTGTGGATAATGAATTCCGAGCCGAGGGCGAAACTGATGTGGTGCTCGGTGACCGCTGGTGGCGTTGGCCGTGGTATTGGACAGCTGTCTACGATAGGGCTTGGCGTATGCTCCGCCGGCGCTTGAGTGTCGGTTTTACCCAACTCACCCCTGCCCTTCTCCCGCTCCACCGTGGTCACTTTGTCCTGCTTGGCCACCCCGGGCTGGCCGTTCTTGTTGCGCTTGCGGAACCCCTTCACCGCCCCGCCCAGCACGTTGAGCATCCAGCCGATGCTCATCTGCGTGCCCGGGTCGGCCAGCTTGTTCAACTGCCGGGCCATCTCCGGGCCCAACGCACGCAGCTGGCCGGTGTTGGCCAGCACCTTGGTCTTGATTTCGTCCGGCAGCAGCTTGCTCGTCGCGCTGTTGGCCAGGCCCTTGCCGGCAGCCTTGTAGGCGCTGTGCACCGCACCGAAGAAGTTGCTGAACGCCTCCTTCGGATCGTTGAGCAGTTTGTCGGCGGCAGCCGACGCCTGCTTGCTCGCCTTCGACATGTCGCCCTTGGCGTCCAGCTGGCCCAGGGTGACCTTCTCCAGCCCCGTGGCGATCTCGCCGGTCATCTTGGTGCCGAACGCACCGGCGTCGGCGAGGATCTCGGCAATTTTCGGCTGGGCCTGCTTGACGAAGTCATCGATGGTCCCGGCGATGGTCGCATTGAGATGCCCGATCAACACCGTGATCAGCGAGTCGCCCAGCAGCATCTTGGCGCTGTTGCGCAGCTCCTGGCGCACCAGGAACAGGGTCGGGCGCAGGCTCATGCGCGCGGCGGCCATGGTCGGCGGCGCTGGCAGCACGCCGATCAGGTTGATGCCCAGGCTCACCCAGTCGAGCACCTGGCGTTCCTTGCTCTTGACCAGGGTGACCACGTCGCCCAGGGCATCGACCAAGGCCATGATATTGCCCACCACCGGCAAGGCGCCGGCCACGGACTTGATCCGTTCGAGGGTGACGTAGCCGCCGCTGACCGATTGCAGCCAGGCGTCGAAGGCGGCGGCGCCACGGCCGACGTCCTTGGCATCGATGGTGTTGAGGGGGGCGACGGCGACCTGCGGTTCGCGCTGCTTGGCGTCGGTCATGCCAGCACCTCACTGCTCAGGCTTTTCGCCGGGTTGAGCGGTGGGGTGAGCGTGGGCAGGCTCGGCAGCTGGCGGGCCGCGTTGGCGGCCTTGAGCGCCGGCGCCGCGCCGGGCACCACATTGCTGGCCAGCTGGGCCATGGCGCCGGTGTCGCCGCCGACGGCGGCCTTGACCTGCTGCACCTTCTGCAGCGCGGCCTGGCCGCTTTTCGCCAGTTGCATGCCAGTGCCGGCCAGGGCCTTGCCCTGCTCCAGCATCCCGGTGCCGCCGGGGCCCATCATCGCTTTACCTTGTGCCATCGCGTTCTGTACCAATCCCTTGCCCTTGTCCATGCCTTGCTGTGCCAGTGCCAGGCCCTTGCCCAGCAGGCCGTCGGCGCCCTTGCCGGCGCTCAGCACCTCGCCGACCACGGCCTGCTGGCCGGGGGCGATGTCGTTGAAGTCGGTCTTCGCCGGCCAGACGCCAGCACCGAAGTGGCTGCCGTCGGCCCAGGTGTCGGCCGGGTCCAGGCCGAAGTCGACCCACAGCGGGCCGGCGGCAGCGCCGCTGGCCATGTTGAAACCCTGGCCGTCGAGCTTGCCCTTGATCGACTTGCCCAAGGCATCGATCACGTCGTAGTCGCCGGTCTTCACGCCCTTGCTGTTGGCGTACTGGTACAACAGCTCGAGGTTGCCCTTGCCTGGCTTGGGCGGTTCAGGGAAGGTGCCGGCCTTGCTGGCAGCGCCGATATGGGCGAACTGCGCGGCCTTGGCGGTGTAGTTGGCGCTGGTGACGTGGGTGATGCCGCCGGCGTTGTAGGTCGTGCCGCTGCCGCCGCCCTGCAGCACCAGCTCGGTCTTGGCGGTGAGCACGATGCGGTCGGCGTTGGCGGTGACGTCGAGCTTGGCCAGCAGGTTGATGTTGTCCTTCAAGGCGCGGATATCGATGTCGCCGGAGGCCGACACCAGCTTCCAGCCCAGGCTCTGCACGAACAGGCGCATGCCTTGGCTGGCGCTGGCCAACAGCCGCTTGCCGGCGGTCAGGCTGGTGTGGCCGGTGCTGCTCAGGGCAAGGTGCTCGCCGGTGGTGATGTGGTTGGGGCCCGGGGTGGTCAGGGCGATACCGGCGGGGCTGGAGAGCACCAGGTGCGGCTGGGCGAACTCGGGGAATTCGTTGGCGCTCTGGTTGACCGGGCCGCTGCCGAGGATGCCCTGGTGCTGCTCGTGCAAACGCTTGGCGACATCGTCCTGGTCGCCGGGTTCCTGGGCCTGCATCTGCTTGGCCAGCTCGGCCAGGCTGTCTTGCTGGTCGCTGGCGGTGGCCAGGCGTTCGGCGGTTTCGGGCAGGTCCTTGTGGTGCTTGGCTTCGTTGGCGCGCGGTTCGGTGGTGAGCAGCAGGCCGCCGGCAGCGCGGATGGCGCCGTGGCGGTCGGTACGCAGTTCAAAACCTTCACCACGCGGGGCGCCGCCGGAGGGGCGCGGATGGGTCAGGTAACCGAGGTTCAGCGCACTGGCACCGTGGTCGCTGCGCAGGCCGATGCTGATTTCGCTGGTGGTGTCGTCGATGCGCAGTTCGTTGCCGCGGCTGCCCTTGTATTCCTTGCTCTTGATGGTGGCCAGGGTCTTCAGATCGGGCAGCTTGTAGTGCGGCATGTTCACGCCGTGGTACAGGCAACCGGTCACCAGCGGTTGGTCGGGGTCGCCTTCGAGGAAGCTGACCAATACCTCCATGCCCACTCGCGGCAATTGCAGCCCGGCGATACCCTGCCCGGCCCAACTGCTGGCCACGCGCATCCACACGCTGGACTTGTCGTCGGCCTGGCCCTCACGGTCCCAGAAGAACTGCACCTTGATGCGGCCGAATTCGTCGCAGTAAATCTCTTCGCCAGCCGGGCCGCTCACGATGGCGCGCTGGGTGCCGAGGATGCGTGGCTTGGGGTGGTTCAGGGGCGGGCGATAGGCCGCGTCCCACGGGGTGGCGCTGAACAGGTTGCGGTAGCCCTGCTGGAAGCCATCGTACTTGGCGTCGATATCGCTGGTGATGGCTTCTTCCAGCACCTGCGGCTGACGGCCCTGGTGGGTCACTTCAAGCAGCAGCCAGAGGTCATTCCAGGCGGCATTGGGGTGACTGGCCAGGGTCAGGAAGTGCCCGCTGGCGAGCAAGGGCTGGTCGCTGTGCCCTTCAGCCAGGCGGAAGTCGCTGCGGTGGCGTTCCAGGGCGCGGGTGGCCAGGTGCTTGCCACGGGCGCGGTCGAGAAAACGCCCGGGGTAGTCGTAGTCTTCCAGCTCAGGCTCGGCGTGGCTGACCGACTCGCCTTCGAGCTGGATCAGCGGCTTCTTGAAGTCGTAGTCGCGACGGGTGACGCTGCTGGTGCGGGTTTCCACGCGCAGGCCGAAGCGCTTGATCATCGGCGTGTCGGCCACCAACCCGGCGTCCTGCTGGTAGGCCACCGGGGCCAGCTTGCGGAACACGGTCTGGTCGTCGCCGAACACCAGTTGGTGGCCGGCAGCGCTGTGGCGGAAGTGGTAGTGAATGCCCTCTTCTTCGCACAGGCGCTGGATGAATTGCAGGTTGGACTCGTCGTACTGCACGCAGTACTCGCGCTCGGGGTACGTCGCGCCCAATTGGAACTGGTAGGCGTTGCCAAGAATGCCGTGCTCTTCGAGCACCTGGGCAATGATCTTCGGCACGCTCATGTGCTGGAACATGCGCTGGTTGATGCGGTGGGCCAGGTACGCCAGCTGTGGGCGTAACGTGACCTGGTAGCGGGTCAGGCGCTTGCCTGCCTCGCCTTGCGCGGCGCGGTAGATCAGGCCATGCAGGCCCCGCCCGTCGTCGCCGAGCTGAAGGAACGCGGGCTTGTGCAGCAGGCTTTCCAGGTCCCGCGAGGGGTGCTCGCTGACCAGTTCCAGGTCGATGGAGTACACCTGACTGATGGCTTCGCTGCCATCGAAGGCGAGTACCTGGAAGTCATGCTCCAGGCCATCGATATGCAAGCTGAAGTGGGTCTGGTTCGCGGCGGCAAACATCCTTGTCCCTCTGTAGCGAGAATGGGCTGGTGAAACGACCGCAGCCCGCGGCGCAAGCGCGGCGGGCTACGGTGGGGTCCAGGCTTAGCCTGCGACCGGCGCGCGCCAGTCGTCGGAACCGGAAGTACCGGACACTTCGTGGGTCCAGGTGATCTTGCGGTAGGTGAAGTGCACGTCTTCCAGGTGGGTGAAGTGAGCGTT
>NZ_JBMOWQ010000269.1:0-22020 GCF_049310485.1 Pseudomonas sp. GZD-209 | reverse complement strand
AAGCCCGCTCCCACGAAGGCTGGACACTGTGCGTGGGAGCGGGATTGCCCCGCGATGGGGCCGAGCCAAGCACAAAAAAAGCCCCGCTTTCGCGGGGCTCTGCATTTCAATAGTGATCAGGCAAAGACAATTTCGTCGCCTTCCACCTTGGCAGTGATCGCCGCACCCGGCAGGAACTGCCCACTGAGGATCAACTGCGCCAGCGGGTTTTCGATCCAGCGCTGGATCGCACGCTTGAGCGGCCGTGCGCCATACACCGGGTCGTAACCCACCGCGATCAGCTTGTCCAAAGCCTCTGGGCTGAGGCTCAGGCTCAGCTCGCGCTCCAGCAGACGGCTGCGCAGGCGGCCCAGCTGGATCTCGGTGATACCGGCGATCTGCTCGCGGCCCAGTGGTTCGAACACCACCACTTCGTCGATACGGTTGATGAACTCGGGCCTGAAGTGCGCGCCCACCGCATCCATCACCGCCGCACGCTGCGCCTCGCGGTCACCCACCAGTTCCTGGATCTGCGCCGAGCCCAGGTTGGAGGTCATCACGATCACCGTGTTGCGGAAGTCCACGGTGCGGCCGTGGCTGTCGGTCAGACGGCCGTCTTCAAGCACCTGCAGCAGCACGTTGAACACATCCGGGTGAGCTTTCTCCACCTCGTCCAGCAGCACCACCGAGTACGGCTTGCGGCGCACGGCCTCGGTCAGGTAACCGCCCTCTTCATAACCTACATACCCTGGTGGGGCACCGATCAGACGCGCCACGGAGTGTTTCTCCATGAACTCGGACATGTCGATGCGCACCATGGCCTCTTCGGTGTCGAACAGGAACTCGGCCAGGGCCTTGCACAGCTCGGTCTTGCCCACGCCGGTCGGGCCGAGGAACAGGAACGAGCCGCTGGGGCGGTTCGGGTCGGACAGCCCGGCGCGGGAACGGCGCACGGCGTTGGCCACGGCGGTGACCGCTTCGTGCTGGCCGATCACCCGCTGGTGCAGCAGCTCTTCCATCTTCAGCAGCTTCTCGCGCTCGCCTTCGAGCATCTTGGCCACCGGGATGCCGGTCCACTTGGAGACCACTTCGGCGATCTCTTCCTCGGTCACCTTGTTGCGCAGCAGCTGGTTCTCGCTCTTGCCGTGCTGGTCGACCATCTGCAGGCTGCGCTCCAGGTCCGGGATGACCCCGTACTGCAGCTCGGCCATGCGGCTGAGGTCGCCTTTGCGACGGGCGGCTTCGAGCTCCTGGCGGGATTGCTCGATCTTCTGCTGGATCTGCGCCGAACCCTGCACCTCGGCTTTCTCGGAGGCCCAGATTTCTTCGAGGTCGGAGTACTCGCGCTCCAGCCGCTCGATTTCTTCGGTCAGTTTTTCCAGGCGTTTCTTCGCCGCTTCGTCTTCTTCTTTCTTCAGCGCCTGGGATTCCACCTTCAGCTGGATCAGACGGCGGTCGAGGCGGTCAAGCACCTCCGGCTTGGAGTCGATCTCCATACGGATGCGGCTGGCGGCTTCGTCGATCAGGTCGATGGCCTTGTCCGGCAGCTGACGGTCGGTGATGTAGCGGTGGCTGAGCTTGGCCGCGGCGATGATCGCGCCATCGGTGATGGCCACCTTGTGGTGCACTTCATAGCGTTCTTTAAGGCCGCGCAGGATGGCGATGGTGTCTTCCTCGCTCGGCTCTTCGACCAGCACCTTCTGGAAGCGGCGCTCGAGGGCGGCGTCCTTCTCGATGAACTGGCGGTACTCGTTGAGTGTGGTGGCACCTACGCAGTGCAGCTCGCCACGGGCCAGGGCCGGCTTGAGCATGTTGCCGGCGTCCATGGCGCCCTCGCCCTTGCCGGCGCCGACCATGGTGTGCAGTTCGTCGATGAACAGGATGATCTGGCCTTCCTGTTTGGACAGCTCGTTGAGCAGGCCTTTGAGGCGCTCTTCGAATTCGCCGCGGTACTTGGCGCCAGCGATCAGCGCACCCATGTCCAGCGCCAGCAGGCGCTTGCCTTTGAGGCCATCGGGCACTTCACCGTTGATGATGCGCTGGGCCAGGCCTTCGGCGATGGCGGTCTTGCCCACGCCGGGCTCACCGATCAGCACCGGGTTGTTCTTGGTACGGCGCTGCAGCACCTGCACGGTGCGGCGGATTTCGTCGTCACGGCCGATCACCGGGTCGAGCTTGCCTTCCTCGGCACGCTTGGTGAGGTCGACGGTGTACTTGTCCAGGGCCTGGCGCGACTCTTCGGCATTGGCGTCATTCACCGCCGCGCCGCCGCGCAGGTTGTTGATGGCGTTTTCCAGGGCCTTCTTGGTCACGCCCTGGCCGAGCAGCAACTTGCCGACCTTGCTGTTCTCGTCCATGGCGGCGAGCACCACCAGTTCGCTGGAGATGAACTGGTCACCCTTCTGCTGGGCCAGGCGGTCGGCCTGGTTAAGCAGGCGCGCCAGGTCCTGGGACATGTTCACGTCGCCGGTGGGGTTCTGGATTTTCGGCAGTTGGTCGAGCTCCTTGGTCAACGCCTTTTTCAGGCTGTTGATGTCGAAGCCCACCTGCATCAGCAACGGCTTGATCGAGCCGCCCTGCTGGTCGACAAGCGCCTGCAGCAGGTGCAGGGGCTCGATGGCCGGATGGTCCATGCCCACGGCCAGGGATTGGGAATCGGATAACGCGAGTTGCAGCTTGCTGGTCAGTCGGTCTATTCGCATGGGGATACCTTCCTATAAAGGGCAGGCGGAGCGATGGACAGCACCTGTATGAAGAACCTGCCTGAGATGACCAATAGATAGGGGTGATTCTGGAAGATTCAAGCGTAGCGGGATTGATCGAGGTCAGCCGGCACGCAATAGCGTGGGAGCGGCGGTGCGCCGATGCGACTTGCCCCGCGAGGCGTGGACAGATGCATGGAACCGGGTGTCAGGCCAGACGCTATCGCGGGGCAAGCCCGCTCCCACGAAGCCTGATCAACAGGGCTTTAACCAGACCAGCCAAGCCTGATCAGCAGGGCTGTAGCCACACCAGCGAAGCAAAGCGCCCACCCTGCGGGGTGCGTCGATAGGAGAAGAAGCGTTGATCGCTGACCGTGCAGAACCCACCGCCGTAAACAGCCGTCACTCCGCGTGCAGCCAGGCGGATCCGCGCCAGCGCATAGATGTCGGCCATCAGCTTGCCCGGCCGCTCGCCGTCGACAAAGGCTGCAGCCGCCTCGGGATGCACGGCCGTGAACGCATCACGCACTTCCAGGCCCACTTCAAAGGCCTGCGGGCCAATTGCCGGCCCCAGCCACACCAACACGTCTTCAGGCGGCACGGCCAGGCGGTCCAGGGTAGCTTCCAGCACGCCACCGGCCAGCCCGCGCCAGCCGGCATGGGCGGCGGCCACACGGGTGCCGGAGCGGTCGCAGAACAGCGCGGGCAGGCAGTCGGCGGTCATCACGGTACAGGCAATGCCGGGCTGGTCGGTCCAGCTGGCATCGGCCTCGGCGACCAGCGCCGGGTTGGCGTCAGCCACCACCAGCCCATGCACTTGCTTGAGCCAGGCGGGCTGGATGGCGAATTCATCACTGAGGCGACGACGGTTCTCGGCAACGGCCAGCGGGTCATCGCCCACATGGTCGCCAAGATTGAAGGTGGCATAGGGCGGCAGGCTGACGCCGCCCTCGCGGGTGGTGACACAGGCGCGTACCGAGGCCGGGGCCGGCCAGTCGGGGAAGATCAGCGACTGCGTCAGGCCACTCATCCGATGAAGCTCTCGCGGTCCTGTTCGAGCAGCGACAGCAGCCACTTGAAGTCGTCCGGCAGCTCCGACTTCCACTCCATGCGCTCACCGGTGGTCGGGTGATCCAGGGCCAGGAAGCGTGCGTGCAGGGCCTGGCGCGGGAAGTTCTTCACCGCCTCGACCATAGTCAGGCTGGCGGCTGGCGGAATGCGGAAACGCACGCCGTACGTCTGGTCGCCGACCAACGGATAGCCGACATGCGCCATGTGCACACGGATCTGGTGGGTACGGCCGGTTTCCAGCTTGACCCGCACATGGGTGTGCGAACGGAAGCGCTTGAGTACCCGGTAGTGGCTGACCGCCGGCTTGCCACCGTCGGTGACTGCCATGCGCTGGCGCAGGCCGCCGTGACGGCCGATCGGCGCGTCGATCTTGCCACCGGCAATCACCACGCCCACCACGATGCATTCATAGATGCGGCTGACGCTGCGGCTCTGCAGCTGCTCGACCAGCTTGGTCTGCGCCTGCAGGGTCTTGGCCACCACCATCAGGCCGGTGGTGTCCTTGTCCAGGCGATGCACGATACCTGCGCGCGGCACATTGATGATGTCCGGCACATGGTGCAGCAGGGCATTGAGCAAGGTGCCATCGGCATGGCCGGCTGCCGGGTGGACCACCAGCCCGGCAGGCTTGTTGATCACCAGGATCTGGTCGTCTTCATAGACGATGTCCAGCTCGATATCCTGGGCCACCCATTCACCCTGGGCTTCCTGTTCGGCCTCGAGGGCCAGGATGTCGCCACTGTGAACGGTGTCGCGCGGCCGCAGTACCGCGTCATTGACGGTCAGGCGGCCATCCTTGATCCACGAAGTAAGGCGCGAACGCGAGTACTCGGCGAACAGTTGGGCGGCGACCTGGTCGAGGCGTTGGCCGCCCAGTTCGGACGGGACCTCTGCGCTAAGTTGAATGATCTCGGACATGCTCAATTCGGCGGGCGTACAGCCTTTGGTTTCGGCTGCGTGCTTGTGGTTAAATACGGCTTCTTTTGCCCCGGGGTTTGGCCGGGGGCGCTCATCATAACAGGACGGCTCCGCCCAAGACAGCGGCCGTCAAAGGGACGCAAGCCGCCATGCAAGTGAAACACCTGCTGCTGATCGCCATCCTCGGGCTCACCGCTGCCTGTTCCTCGAACAAGGAAGTCATTGACGAGAACCTCAGCGAGGCCGAGCTGTACCAGCAGGCTCAGGCTGATCTGGACAACTCCAGCTACACCAGCGCCGTGAACAAGCTCAAGGCCCTGGAGTCGCGCTACCCGTTCGGCCGCTACGCCGACCAGGCCCAGCTCGAGCTGATCTACGCCAACTACAAGAACTCCGAGCCCGAGGCCGCCAAGTCCGCCGCCGAGCGCTTCATCCGCCTGCACCCGCAGCACCCGAACGTCGACTACGCCTATTACCTGAAAGGCCTGACCTCCTTCGACCAGGACCGTGGCCTGCTGGCGCGCTTCCTGCCGCTGGACATGACCAAGCGTGACCCTGGCGCCGCCCGTGACTCGTACAACGAGTTCGCCCAGCTGACCAGCCGCTTCCCCAACAGCCGTTACTCGCCAGACGCCAAGCAGCGCATGATCTACCTGCGCAACCTGCTGGCCAGCTACGAAATCCACGTGGCCAACTACTACCTGAGCCGCGAGGCCTACGTGGCCGCCGCCAACCGTGGCCGTTACGTGGTCGAGAACTTCCAGGAAACCCCATCGGTCGGCGACGGCCTGGCGGTGATGGTCGAGTCGTACCAGCACATGCACCTGGACGAACTGGCCGCTACCAGCCTGGAAACCCTCAAGCTCAACTACCCGAACCACCCGAGCCTGGTCGATGGCCAGTTCGCCGCCACCCAGGATGAAAACGGCAACCGCTCCTGGCTGTCCAAGGCCACTCTGGGCCTGATCGAGACCGAGACGCCGCTGCCACCGGGCGAGACCCGCGCCAACCAGGACGTGGTGCGCCAGTTCCAGGACGCCCGCTCCGAGATGCCGGCAGACCTGCTGCCCAAGGACGAGAACGGCGACCCGATCCTGCCGGAAGGCCCGAAAGAAGCCGAGAAAGACCGCTCGTGGTTCAGCTACATGACCTTCGGTCTGTTCGACTGACCCTACGCGTGACAAAGAAGGGAGGCCCAAGGCCTCCCTTTTTTATTGGCCGCATCCTAGACTGTCGCCTTCTTCTCTCGACAAGCTGGACACCATGGTTCGCCTACTTTTCTGGATCGCCCTGATCGCCGCCGCGTTCTGGCTGTGGCGCAAGTTCAAGACCAGCCAGCAATCCCCCGCTGAGCCACGCCTCGACGACCCGCTGAGGATGGTGCGCTGCGCCCACTGCGGCGTGCACCTGCCCAATGACCGGGCGTTGCAGCAGGGCAAGGATTGGTATTGCAGCCAGCAGCATTTGCAGCAAGGGCCAGGCCGCCAGGGCTGACCCCATGAATCCCGTCCAGGTATGTCCCTGTGGGAGCGGGTTTACCCGCGATCACCAGCAAAGCTGGTGCCAGGCACCGCGGTGCCTGCTTCGCGGCTAAAGCCGCTCCCACAGAGCGCGTTCCTCCGGCGACTTCAGGCCAGACGGCCTTCAGGCGCATACGGCGCCGGGTCGATGATCGGCTCACGCCCCAGCAGCAGGTCGCTGAACAACTGGCATGACGCCGGCGCCAGCACCAGGCCATTGCGGTAATGGCCGCAGTTCAGCCATAGCCCTTCATGCCCCGGCACCGCACCGATGTACGGGATGCCTTCCGGCGACCCCGGACGCAAACCCGCCCAGTGCCCAACGACTTCGGCATCGGCCAATGCCGGCAACAGCTCGATGGCCGAGGCCTTGAGGCTGGCCAGTGCTTCGGCTGTAGGGGTTTTGTCGTAGCCTTCGTGCTCCAGGGTACTGCCCACCAGGATGTGCCCGTCGCGGCGCGGGATCGCGTAGCGCCCCTTGGCCAGGACCATGCTCGGCAAGAAATCTTCGGCGCACTTGAACAGGATCATCTGGCCTTTGACCGGCTCCACCGGCAATGCCAGGCCCAGGGTCTGCAGCAGGTCGCCGCTCCAGGCACCGGCGCTGAGCACCACATCATCGGCGGCCAGCACGCCGTCGTTGGTCTGTACACCGACGATGCGCCCGCCTTCCTCGGCGAAGCCGGTGACTTGGCAGTGCTCGCGCAGGGTGACGTTGGGCAGCGCCAGCAGCGCGGCCTTGAGCGACTTGACCAGGCGCGGGTTGCGCACGTTGGCCACACCGGCCATGTAGATCGCGTGGTGGTAGCCGGGGCCCAGAACCGGCACGGCGTCGTAGGCCGCCGAGATATCCACCGCACTCAGCGGGCGCTGTTCCCGCGCAGCCCAGGCCAGGGCCTCGGCTTCATCGTCCAGGTCCAGCCAGTACAGGCCGGTGGTGTGCACCTCGGGGTCGACGCCGGTGCTGGCGAACAGGCGCTCGCCCAGCTGTGGATAAAAATCCTGCGACCAATGCGCCAGCGCCGTCACCGCCGTGCTGTAGCGCCACGGGTACAGCGGCGAGACGATACCGCCCCCCGCCCACGACGACTCGCGGCCGACCTCGCCCTGGTCGCACAGCACCACCCGGTCGACCTCGGCCGCCAGGTTGAACGCCGTCAGCAGGCCGATGACACCACCGCCGACAATCACTACTTGCTTGCTCATCGTTCGATCCAACACCTGAAGTAATTCCACGGTGCCGCGGCACCTTCTGATCTTCAGCTTCCCCAGCACAGCTCGGCATTGTCGCCAGCACCTGGATTGCTGCGCACACCTGCCTGGTCGAGCTGGAAGTCGCCACAGCGGTCTTGCGCCATGATCCCGTCGGGCAGGCGCACGGCCAGCAGCGTGAAACTGTCAGTCTCGCGGCGAGCCTGTAGGCGGTAGTAGCGGTTACCCATGGGCAATGGCGTCACCAGCTGTTCGTTGTCGGCGTAGCCGCCGACGCGGGTGTGGTGGCGCGCAAGGCGCAGGGCCGCATCCTGCAGCAGGCCGACCACTTCGCTGTGCGCGGCGCGCCGTAGCTGTTCGCTGTAACTGGGGTAGGCAATGGCTGCCAGCATGCCGATCAGTGCCACGACAATCAACATCTCGATAAGGCTCAGGCCACGCTGCATCTCAGTCGTCCTCCAGGCGTTGGCGCCAGCTGATGCGCCGCAGCACTGCCGCGTCATCCAGCGCATGCACAGCTTCAAGTACCCGACGGCCGCGTACCTGACGGCTGATGGCCGTCACCCGAACCAGCGTCACTTGCTCGCCAGCCGGCATGCCAGCAGCCCGGCTGCTCTGGCCAAGGTTCTGCAAAAACACGTAGCCGCTGTCGGTGGCTTGCCATGGCGGGGCCGGTTCGTCGCCGGGAAGACCCGGCGGCAGGCATGCCGAACACAGCTCGGGCAAGTGCGTCGACAGCAACGCCGCCCCCTCGATCAGGCTGGCCTCTGCCTGCTCGAAAGCACGTACTCCCGCCAGTTGCTCACTCAGCAGCCGCTGCTGCACCAGCGCCTCACGCAGCCCTTGGGCCGCCAGCAGGCCGAGCAGCAGGCTCAGGCTCAGGGCCAGCAACAGCACCACACCCTGTTGCCGCTTCATCAACCCTGCCTCGGATTGCGCAACGCCACGCTCAACTGGTGACGGTGCTCAAGCTGGTGCTGGCGGTCGAACAGCGTCAGGCGAATATCCAGCAGCTCCCCCTCCGCCACTTCGACCAGGTTCACTTCGAACGCCCGCACATTGTCGATCAGATTGGCATTCTGGGAATTAGTGAGGAGCTGGAGGCTACCTTTGTGCAAGCGGTAGGTCAGCCGACGAATGGGCAAGGCCTGCACCACAGTGCCGGGGACATGCCGGTGGCCCACCACCTCGGCCCAGCTGCGGCAGTCACTGAGCACCGTCCAGTCGGCCCGGCCTGCCAGCCCGGGTAACTCCGCGCCTACCAAGGTCAGGCTGCCGGGTGTGATAGTGATCGGCGTGGCGAACGCCTCGGCGGCGCCGGCAATCCTGAAGTCAGCCGCATCCAGGCGCAGGCAACCGAACATGCCGGCCATGCGGATATCCTCGGCCAAGCGTTGCAACACCAGCCGGGCGTCATCCTGAAGGCGGGCGGTCGCCCCTTGCAGGCGCCAAGCCTGGTAGGCCGAGCCGAACAGTTGACTCGCCGCCGCCAGCAACATCAAGCCAAGTGCCAGCGCCAGCAGTGCCTCGATTAGGCCGAAACCTGCAGGCCGCCGCCTCATGGCTGTACCCGGCCTTGCAGTTCAAGCACCTGCCGCTGGCCGCCCATGGGCCAAGACACCTCAAGCATCAGCCAATCAGCCGCCAAGCTGGCTTGCGCCTCCGCCTGCCCGCCCAATACGGTCACCACCTGCGCTCGCCACGCCGTCGTGTCGACCGCCGACAGCGCCCCCCTCGCCCTGGCGCGTTCCAGCATGCCTTGCAGCAGTTGCAGCGCCTGCCCTTCACGCCAGGCGCTGTCGCTGGCATGCAGGCCGCGAACCTGTATTGCTGCTGCCATGAAGACGCCCAGCGCCAGCACGGTCATGGCCACCAGCACTTCCAACAATGTCATGCCGCCTTCCCTGCCCCACATCGACACCCCTCCTGGGATCTTTCCTCGCCTGCCAATTGAAGCCGCCGACTGGTATTCACATGAGCCGTTGGCGAAGCTTCAGCGAAGCACGTCCAGGGGGAAATGCACGGTGAGGCAACAGGGTGTAACACTGCTGCAAATGATGTCTGCACTGGCCGTGGCAGGCCTTCTGACACAGCTTGGGGTTTCGACCTACGGCAAACTCAGCGAAGAGCTGGATCAGGCCGCTACAGCCCGTGAGCTGGCACAGGCGCTGCGTGACGCGCGCAACCAGGCGCTGCTACGTCAGCGGGCGGTAGTGGTGCAGCCAGTGGAGGAAGACTGGGGCAAGGGCTGGCGCGTTTTGCTGGAACATAACGGCCTGTTGCTGCGCGAATATCGCCTGGCAAAGCCAGCCAGGATCGTCGCGAGCTCAGGTAAGACGGTCAGATTCAGCGGGCGGGGAGCGCCGCTGGGGGATGGCTTCGGGGGGATAACCTTGACCCTTTGCCCATGGGGGGGCGCGGGAAGCGAGCAGAGGGTGGTGCTGAGCCCCAGTGGAAGAGTGCGCCTGCTCAGCGACGAAAAACGTCGCTGCGCAGGCGACTGATCAGATCAGCGAGCGAACCCGCAGCTCTTTGGGCATGGAGAAGGTGATGTTCTCCTCACGGCCATCGAGTTCTTCGGCGCCGGTCGCGCCCCAGGCCTTGAGCTGTTCGATCACGCCACGCACCAACACTTCAGGGGCCGAAGCACCGGCGGTGATGCCGATCCGCCCGACACCATCGAACCAGCTGCGCTGCAGGTCCTCGGCACCGTCGATCAGGTAGGCCGGGGTGCTCATGCGCTCGGCCAGCTCACGCAGGCGGTTGGAGTTGGAGCTGTTGGGGCTGCCGACCACCAGCACCACGTCGCACTCGTCGGCCAGTTGCTTGACGGCGTCCTGGCGGTTCTGGGTGGCGTAGCAGATGTCGTCCTTGCGCGGCCCACCGATACTCGGGAAGCGTGCACGCAGGGCGTCGATGACCCGGCTGGTGTCATCCATCGACAGGGTGGTCTGGGTGACGAAGGCCAGATGCTCGGGGTTGCGCACCTGCAGCGCGGCGACGTCCTTCTCGTCTTCGACGAGGTAGATGGCGCCGCCATTGCTGGCATCGTACTGCCCCATGGTGCCTTCGACTTCCGGGTGCCCGGCGTGGCCGATCAGGATGCACTCACGGCCATCGCGGCTGTACTTGGCAACCTCGATATGCACCTTGGTTACCAGTGGGCAGGTGGCGTCGAAGACTTTCAGGCCACGGCCGGCGGCCTCCTGGCGCACCGCTTGCGACACACCGTGGGCGCTGAAGATGACGATGACGTCGTCCGGCACCTGGTCCAGCTCTTCGACGAAAATCGCGCCACGGCTGCGCAGGTCTTCGACGACGAACTTGTTGTGCACCACTTCGTGGCGCACGTAGATCGGCGGGCCGAAGACTTCCAGGGCGCGATTGACGATCTCGATCGCCCGGTCGACCCCCGCGCAGAAGCCGCGCGGGTTGGCGAGTTTGATTTGCATGCTCGGCTCCAGGCTCACAGGGCCTTCACGTCGAGGATCTGCACCTCGAAGTTGAGGGTCTTGCCAGCCAGTGGATGGTTGAAGTCGATGGTCACCTGGTTGTCGTCGAACGCTTTGACCACACCCGGCAGCTCGGTGTTGGCGGCATCGTTGAAGATCACCAGCAGCCCGTCGGACAGCTCCATGCCTTCGAACTGCGAGCGCGGCATCACCTGCACGTTCTGCGGGTTGTGCTGGCCGAAGGCGTTCTCTGGGGCGATGCTCAGCTTGCGCTGGTCACCGGCCTTGAAACCGAACAGGGCGCTTTCGAAGCCTGGCAGCAGGTTGCCGTCGCCGACCTTGAAGGTGGCCGGGGCCTTGTCGAAGGTGCTGTCGACGGTGTCGCCGTTTTCCAGGTGCAGGGCGAAGTGCAGGGTCACTTCGGTGTTCTGGCCAATACGTGTCTCAGTCATGGACAGGCTCCTCGGACTTCTTGCTCTTGAACATATCCAGCGCCAGCATCACCGCACCCACGGTGATGGCGCTGTCGGCCACGTTGAAGGCCGGGAAGTAATGGGTGTTGCGCCAGTGCACCAGGATGAAGTCGACCACATGGCCAAGCACCACGCGGTCATACAGGTTGCCCAGCGCGCCACCCAGCACCAGGGCCAGGGCCACGGCAAGCCAGGTCTCGTTGCGCCCCAGGCGCTTGAGCCAGACCACCAGCACGGCACTGACCACCAGGGCGATCAGGGCGAACAACCAGCGCTGCCAGCCGGAGCTGTCGGCGAGGAAGCTGAAGGCCGCGCCGGTGTTGTAGGCCAGGGTCCAGCTGAAGTAGTCGGGGATGACCACGATCTGCTGATACAGGCTCAACGCCCCTTCGAAGTAGACCTTGGTGGCCTGGTCGACGACCAGTACCACCAGGCTCAGCCAGAGCCAGGCAAGGCGCCCGAAGCGCCCAGCTGCATTAGGCATAGTGGCGCACCTCACCTTCACCGCTCAGGTTGTCGACGCAACGGGCGCAGATTTCCGGGTGCTCCGGGTGGCTGCCGACATCGGCGCGGAAGTGCCAGCAACGGCCGCACTTGGCATGGCCGGACTTGACGATCTTCAGCTTGAGGCCTTCGACTTCGGTTGTCACGGCATCGGCCGGGGCCTGGACGAACGGCACCACGCTGGCGGCGGAGGTGATCAGCACGAAGCGCAGCTCGTCGCCGAGCTTGTTCAGGTCGGCAGTCAGGCCCTCTTCGGCGAACAGGGTGACTTCGGCCTGCAGGTTGCCGCCGATGACCTTGGCGCTGCGCTGGTTCTCCAGTTCCTTGTTGACGGCTGCCTTGACGGCCATCACGCGGTCCCAGTAAGCGCGGTCCAGCTCGGCGTCGGCCGGCAGTTCGCTCAGGCCCTGGTACCAGCCGTTGAGCATCACCGACTCGTTACGCTCACCTGGCAGGTACTGCCAGATTTCGTCGGCGGTAAAGGCCAGGATCGGCGCGATCCAGCGCACCAGCGCCTCGCTGATGTGGTACAGCGCGGTCTGGCAGGAACGGCGGGCGACACTGTTGGCGCCGGTGGTGTACTGGCGGTCCTTGATGATGTCGAGGTAGAAGCCGCCCAGCTCCTGCACGCAGAAGTTGTGGATCTTCGAGTAGACGTTCCAGAAGCGGTATTCGCCGTAGTGCTCTTCCAGCTCGCGCTGCAGCAGCAGGGTACGGTCCACCGCCCAGCGGTCCAGCGCCAGCATGTCTTCGGCCGGCAGCAGGTCGCGGGCCGGGTCGAAGCCGGACAGGTTGGAGAGCAGGAAACGCGCGGTGTTGCGGATGCGGCGGTAGGCGTCGGCGCTGCGTTGCAGGATCTGCTCGGAAACCGCCATCTCACCGGAGTAGTCGGTGGCCGAGACCCACAGGCGCAGGATGTCGGCACCCAGGGTGTTGTTGACCTTTTCCGGCTCGATGGTGTTGCCCAGCGACTTGGACATCTTGCGGCCGTTCTCGTCCACGGTGAAGCCGTGGGTCAGCAGCTCGCGGTACGGCGCGTGGTTGTCGATGGCGCAGCCGGTCAGCAGCGACGAGTGGAACCAGCCGCGGTGCTGGTCGGAACCTTCCAGGTACAGGTCGGCGCGCGGGCCGGTGGCGTGGCCGATGTCGTGCGAGCCACGCAGCACATGCCAGTGGGTGGTGCCGGAGTCGAACCAGACGTCGAGGGTGTCGGTGATCTTGTCGTACTGGCCGGCTTCGTCACCGAGCAGTTCGGCGGCGTCCATCTTGAACCAGGCTTCGATGCCTTCTTTCTCGACGCGCTTGGCCACTTCTTCCATCAGTTCGACGGTGCGCGGGTGCAGCTCGCCGGTCTGTTTGTCGAGGAAGAACGGGATCGGTACGCCCCAGTTGCGCTGACGCGAGATGCACCAGTCCGGGCGGTTGGCGATCATCGAGTGCAGGCGCGCCTGGCCCCAGGCCGGGACGAACTTGGTGTCTTCGATGGCCTTGAGCGCGCGTTCACGCAGCGGCTCGCCAGTGGATGGCTGCTTGTCCATGCCGACGAACCACTGCGCGGTGGCGCGGTAGATCAGCGGGGTCTTGTGGCGCCAGCAGTGCATGTAGCTGTGGCTGATGGTTTCGGTGTGCATCAGCGCACCGACTTCGCTCAGCTTGTCGACGATGGCCGGGTTGGCCTTCCAGATGAACTGGCCGCCGAAGAACGGCAGCGACTCGACGTACACGCCGTTGCTTTGTACCGGGGTGAGGATGTCGTCGTTGACCATGCCGTAGCGCTTGCAGGTGACGAAGTCGTCTTCACCGTAGGCAGGCGACGAGTGCACCACGCCGGTACCGGCGCCCAGCTCGACGTAGTCGGCCAGGTAGATCGGCGACAGGCGGTCGTAGAACGGGTGACGGAAGTTGATCAGCTCCAGCGCCGAACCTTGCGCGGTGGCGATGACCGAACCTTCGAGGTTGTAACGCTTGAGGCACGACTCGACCAGCTCTTCGGCCAGCACCAGCAGGCGCTCGCCGGTATCGACCAGGGCGTACTTGAACTCGGGGTGGATGTTCAGCGCCTGGTTGGCCGGGATGGTCCACGGGGTGGTGGTCCAGATCACGATGGCCGCCGGCTTGGCCAGCGAGGCCAGGCCGAAGGCGGCGGCCAGCTTGGCGTCGTCGGCGACCGGGAAGGCCACGTCGATGGTCTGGGATTTCTTGTCGGCGTATTCGACTTCGGCTTCGGCCAGGGCCGAACCGCAATCGAAGCACCAGTTCACGGGCTTGAGGCCCTTGAATACGAAGCCTTGCTTGACCATCTCGGCCAGGGCGCGGATTTCACCGGCCTCGTTGGCGAAGTTCATGGTCTTGTAGGGGTTGTCCCAGTCACCCAGCACGCCCAGGCGGATGAACTCGGTCTTCTGCCCTTCGATCTGCTCGGCGGCGTACTCGCGGCACAGCTCGCGGGTGCGGTCGGCGGTCAGGTGCTTGCCGTGGGTGACTTCGACCTTGTGCTCGATCGGCAGGCCGTGGCAGTCCCAGCCCGGCACGTAGGGCGCATCGAAGCCCGACAGGGTTTTCGAGCGGACGATCATGTCCTTGAGAATCTTGTTCAGCGCATGACCGATATGGATCTTGCCGTTGGCATAGGGCGGGCCGTCGTGCAGGACGAACTTCGGACGATCCTTGCCAATTTCGCGCAGCTTCTGGTACAGGCCAATGCTGTCCCAGCGCTGCAGAATCTGCGGTTCGCGCTGAGGCAGGCCGGCCTTCATCGGGAAGGCGGTGTCCGGAAGGTTTAGCGTGGCTTTGTAGTCGGTCATTTCAGGCTCTTCGTTAGCGGTTGAGCGTGCCAGTGGGCACGTGCGGCGGCGATGTCCGCGTCGATCGCCGACTTCAGCGCCTCCAGGGAGGCGAAACGCTGCTCTTCACGCAGCTTGTGGTGGAACTCCACCGTCAGACGCCGGCCGTAGAGGTCACCGGCGTAGTCCAGAAGATGAATCTCCAGGTGGGGACGCCCATCACCGGCGACGGTGGGGCGTACTCCGATATTGCCGACACCCGGCCACTGCTGGCCGTCGATCTCGATGCTGGCCAGGTAGACCCCGGACAGCGGTACGCGGCGGCGCTTGAGCTGGATGTTGGCGGTGGGCGTGCCAAGCTGACGGGCCAGTTTCTGGCCGTGCAGCACGCGCCCGGTAATGCGGTAAGGGCGGCCCAGCAGGTGCGCGGCCAGTTCGAAGTTGCCTTCGCTGAGGGCCTTGCGCACTTCGGTGCTGCTGACCCGCAGGCCGTCCTGGATCACGGTGTTGGCGGCTTCGACGGTAAAGCCGTAGCGCACGCCTGCATCGACCAGGAAATCGAAGTCGCCGGCGCGGTCGCAGCCGAAGCGGAAGTCGTCACCCACTTCGAGGTGGCGCACACCCAGGCCATCGACCAGGATCGCCTTGACGAATTCATCGGCGCTGAGCTTGCTCAGGCGCTGGTTGAAGGCCAGGCACAACACCCGGTCGATACCTTCGCCAGCCAGCAGCTCGACCTTGTCGCGCAGGCGCGCCAGGCGGGCCGGGGCGGTGTCGGGGGCGAAGTATTCGCGCGGCTGCGGCTCGAAGATCACCACGCAGGTGGGCATGCCGAGTGCCTGGCCGCGCTCGCGCAGACGCGCGAGAATCGCCTGGTGACCCCGGTGGACCCCGTCGAAGTTGCCAATGGTGGCGACACAGCCCCGGTGCTCGGGGCGCAGGTTGTGAAGACCTCGAACCAGCTGCATAACGCGCTTCTTGCTCATAAAGTGGCCGATTATAACCACACCCGGGCGCTGACGACAGGCAGCAGCGCCACCCGGGTGTGTGGAATGTGAAAAACCGACGCCTGACCCTTTTGCGCCTCAGTGCAGCGCTTTGCGGGCGAAATGCCGCGGGCGGAAACCGCACAGGTACAGGCAACCGAAGTAAGTAACCACGCCTGCCGCGATCAGGCCGCCCAGGCGCAGGAAACGCGCCAGCATATCGCCCTGCGCCCAGGCCGGCAGGTAGTGCATGCCCAACAGCAGCACGCCCGACATCAGCCCCACCGCCAACAGCAGCTTGAGCAGGAACAGCAGCCAGCCGGGTTGCGGCGTGTACAGCTGTTGGCTGCGCAGCTTCCAGTACAGCAGGCCGGCATTCAGGCAGGCCCCCAGGCTGATCGCCAGGGCCAGACCGGCATGGGCCAGCGGGCCGACCAGCGCCAGGTTGAACAGCTGGGTGCAGACCAGGGTGAACACCGCGATCTTTACCGGCGTGCGGATATTCTGCTGGGCATAGAAGCCTGGAGCCAGCACCTTGACCAGGATGATCGCCAGCAGGCCCACCGAATAGGCGATCAGGGCTCGCTGGGTCATGGCCGCGTCGAAGGCGGTGAACTTGCCGTACTGGAACAGCGCCACGGTCAGCGGTTCGGCAAGAATCGCCAGGGCCAGGGTGCATGGCAACACCAGCAGGAAGCACAGGCGCAGGCCCCAGTCGAGAATCCGCGAGTACTCTTCACGGTCCTTGTTGGCGTAGGTCTTGGCCAGGGTCGGCAACAGGATGGTGCCCAGGGCTACGCCCAGCACCCCCGAAGGCAGCTCCATCAGCCGGTCGGCGTAATACATCCACGACACCGAGCCAGCCACCAGGAAGGAGGCGAAAATGGTGTTGATGATCAGCGAGATCTGGCTCACCGATACCCCGAGGATGGCCGGCAGCATCTGCTTGAGCACCCGCCACACGCCGGCGTCGCGCAGGTTCAGGCGCGGCAGTACGAGCATGCCGATCTTCTTCAACGCGGGCAGCTGGTACAGCAGTTGCGCCAGGCCACCGGCCAGCACGCCCCAGCCCAGGGCCATGATTGGCGGGTCGAAGTACGGTGTGAGCAGGACGGCGAAGGCGATCATCGCCACGTTGAGCAGGGTCGGGGTGAAGGCCGGAACGCTGAAGCGGTTCCAGGTATTGAGGATGGCGCCGGCCAGCGAAGACAGCGAGATCAGCAATATATAAGGAAAGGTCACCCGCAGCAGCGAAGTGGTCAGCTCGTATTTCTCGGCATTGTCCACAAACCCCGGCGCCGTGGCCCAGACCACCCAGGGCGCGGCAAGAATGCCGATGACTGTCACCAGCGCCAGAACCAGGGTAAGCAGGCCGCTGACATAGGCAATGAAGGTTCGGGTGGCCTCCTCGCCCTGTTGGGTCTTGTACTCGGCCAGGATCGGCACGAAGGCTTGCGAAAACGCGCCTTCGGCAAAGATCCGCCGCAGCAGGTTAGGCAGCTTGAAGGCGATGAAAAAGGCGTCGGTGGCCACGCCAGCGCCGAAAATCCGCGCCAGGATGGTGTCGCGCACGAAGCCGAGCACCCGGGAAATCATGGTGATGGAGCTGACCGCAGCCAGGGATTTGAGCAGGTTCATCGAAAAGATTCACGCCAGAGGACGGAGGACGCTGCCAGTTGGCATCCGAATGTGCGATACTCCCGCGCCTTCGCAGGGGAGCCAAAAATTCCCGAGTTTACAGGTCGCGTAGCAGAAAGGAATCTTTCCTGCCTGTTGACCCACCACTCGGCGGAACCTTGCAGGTGGCCTTGACATCCGTTCGACTCGTCGGCATGATTCGCGGCCTATTTTGTTTGCTATTTACCTAAAGTCTTTCGAGGAGCTCGACGGTGGCCAACACACCTTCCGCCAAGAAACGTGCAAAACAGGCTGAGAAGCGTCGCAGCCACAACGCCAGCCTGCGTTCCATGGTTCGCACCTACATCAAGAATGTAGTCAAAGCCATTGACGCAAAAGACGCTGAAAAAGCGCAAGCCGCTTACGTTCTGGCTGTGCCTGTAATCGACCGTATGGCCGACAAGGGCATCATCCACAAGAACAAGGCTGCTCGCCACAAAGGCCGTCTGAATGGCCACATCAAGGCACTGAAAGAAGCTGCAGCTGCCTAAGCGACGTTCTTGTCGAAAAAACCGACCCTAGGGTCGGTTTTTTTATGCCTGCGATTTACTGGGCCAAGCTGGCAGATCACTTATCCTGTGGGGGCGGCTTCAGCCGCGAAGCATGCAAGGCGGTGGATGGCACCCGCTGCGCGGGTGTGCGCGGCTAAAGCCACCCCTACAGGGGCAGGGCCGCATGACGGCCCTGCCCTTCATCACTTGCCGATCTGCAGCTTCGGCGCCCACTGCAGCCAGGCATCTTCCGGCTTGTCGAACAGGGCGAAGGTCTGCTGCGGCCGTGCCGGGTTGCCCATCTGCTCGCCATCCGGCGTGGCAAAGGCGATACCACCTTCAATCAGGGTCTCCACCGACTCGGTGCGCACCGTGGCGCCCTTGAACAGCCCCCAGTCGAAACCGAACCCACTGCTGTTCCAGAAGCGGCTACCACCGCGTACCAGGCCTGCATAACGCGGCTCGATAAGGATGTGGATAAGTACCCGGTCGGCAGTCTGGCCCAGCTCGAAGCCGACCACCTTGCCCACCGCGACTTCACGGTAGGTGACCGGTACCCCGGGCTTGATCGAGCCACGCCGCGGCGCACTCAGGGTCAGCGGCAGGCCGACTTCCTCGCCCTTCACCTCCGGTGCGTCGGCCAAGGCGATGAAATCTCGCTGCGGCCCCTTGTCCTTGAGCGCCGGCAACACTTCCAGGTACTGCCCTCCCACCAAGGTATCGAGGTTCTCGGTGCGCACCAGGCCGAGGGCCGGCTTGACCACCCAGAACTGTGTCCCTACCCGCGCAATGCGATCTGCGGCCTGGGTAATACGTGCCCTGAGCAATACGCCCTGCAGGTCGCTGGTCAGGTCCACGCTTTCGACACTGCCCACGTCCAGCCCGCGGAAGCGAATCGAGGTCCCCGGTTTCAGCCCATCGGCACGCTCCACGCGAATGGTTACCAGGGTGCCGGCACGGTTGGCGGCCTCCTGGCTCTCATGCAGACGGAAACGCGGGATACGCCGTTTGAGCGGCACATCGGGTTTGGGTGTGTCGAAGGAGATACCGCCGGCCATAAGAGTCTGCAGCGACTCACTCTTGACCTGAATCCCCGAGAGGCCGCCGGTCAGGGTGATACCGCTGGCATTCCAGAAGCGCGTGGAGCCGTTGACCAGGTTGGCGTACTCCTTCTCGATGTGGACACCGATCAGGATGCGCTTGCTGTTGCGGGCAAACTGATAGCTCTGCACGCTGCCCACGCGCACCTGGCGGTACATTACCGGACTGCCCACTTCCAGCGAGCCGAGGGTTTCGGCGAACAGCACCATGTGCAAGCCTGGTGCCTTGAGATCAAGCGGCGGCGCTTTGGGCCGCGCCTCGAACTCACGCAAGGGCTTGGCGCCGGGCTCACCCGGGCGAACAGCAATGTAGTTACCCTTTACCAGCGCTTCCAAGCCAGTGATACCCGCGAGCGAGATGGAAGGCTTGACCACCCAGAACTGAGTCCCTTCGACCAGGTAATCCTCTGCCAGTGGGTCCAGGGTCAATTCCGCCATTGCGCTGGACAGGTCACCTTCGATCTTCAGGTCCTTGAGCGAGCCTACCTGGATACCCTTGTACAGCACCGGGGTACGGCCCTTCTGCAGCCCCTCGAAATCACTCAGCTTGACCTTCACCCGGATACCCGCCTGAGCGGCGTCGAAATCCTCATACAGCCGGAACGGCAGGCTTGGATCAGTGGGCGGGCTGTCCTGGCGATTTTCTGGCGTGGCGAAAGCGATACCGCCGGCGACGATGCTGGAAAGCGATTCGGTGCGCACCTTCACGCCGGACAGGTCGGCATCGATGCTGACGCCACTGGCGTTCCAGAAACGCGTGTGCTTGCGCACCAGGCTGGCGTAGGCGGGCGCGATGAAGACCTTGATCTCCACAGTGCCCTGATCATCGGACAGGCGATAGCTTTTCACCCGGCCCACCTGGATCTGCTTGTAGAACACCGGGCTGTCACGATTGAGCGAACCCAGGCGCTCGGCCTTGAGGGTCAGGTGCAAACCGGGCTCGGCATCGGACAACGGCGGGGCTGCCTTGAGCGCGGTGAAGCGCTTGGTCGGTTCGCCCTCTCCTGGCTCCACGGCGATGTAATTGCCTGAGACAAGCGTTTCAAGCCCGGTAATACCTGCCAGGCTGACGCTGGGCTTTACCAGCCAGAAGCGCGTGCCCTTGGTCAAATGTGGCCCGGCCGCCTTGTTCATTTCAATGGTGGCGATCACACCCCGATTTTCGCCCTTGTTATCCAGCACCAGGCCCGTCACCTTGCCGATCGACATGCCCTTGAAAATGATCTCGGTCTTGTTGGCGACGATGCCCTCGCCGGTTTCGAAGCGCACCTGGATTTCGATACCGGCGTCACGGTAGGCCTGCCAGGCCAGCCAGCCGCCGATAGCGAGCGCGATCAGCGGCAGGATCCAGATGGCCGACCAGTTCGAAGCAGGGCGGGTTTTAGCCGTAGGCAAGTCACTCATGGTCGTCATCCGACTCCGTGTTGTCCCAGATCAGTCGGGGATCGAAAGTTAAGGCGGCGAGCATCGTCAGGATCACCACACTGGCGAAGGCGACAGCGCCCAGGTTGGCTTCGACACTGGCAATGCGGCCAAAATTCACCACCGCCACCAGGATGGCAATGACAAAGATATCCAGCATGGACCAGCGCCCGATGAACTCGATGAAGCGGTACATCAGAATGCGCTGGCGCGCCGACAGCGGCTGGTGGCGCTGCACCGAATACAGCAGCAGGGCAATGCCTACCAGCTTGAAAGTGGGCACCAGGATGCTGGCGATGAACACCACGGCGGCGATCGGCAACATGCCGTGCTTGAGCAGGGTAATAACCCCCGACATGATGGTGTCGGGGCTGCCCTGCCCCAGCGCGCTGACCGTCATGATCGGCAACACGTTGGCAGGGATATAGAGCACCATCGCAGTGATCAGCAGCGCCCAGGTGCGCACGATGCTGTTAGGGCGTCGCTCATGGACAACCGCCCCGCAGCGGGTGCAGGTCTGGGACGTGGTATCTGCCTCGCGGCGGTTGAGCTCATGGCATTCACCGCAGACCAGAATGCCTGCATCAATCGCCCGCATGGACATCCTCCCCGGACAAGGCCACCCAGATCTGGTGCGGCGACATCACCACTTCCAGCCACACCTGCACCAGCAACAGGCTGATGAAGCAGAACAGGCCGAGGCCGATACTCAGTTCAGCCAGGTCGACCAGCTTGACGATGGCAACCAGCACACCCATGAAGTACACCTCGAGCATGCCCCACTCGCGCAAGTGGTGATAAATACGATAGATCAGCAAACCGTAACTGCGACCGACGTCAAAACGGATGCTCAGCAGTACCAGCAACTGACACAACAACTTGAGCAGCGGGATGGCCATGCTACACAGGAACACCACCACGGCGACGCCGCGCATTTCGGAATTGAACAAGCCGAGCACGCCGCTCCAGACGGTATCGTCCGAGGTTTGGCCAAGCAGATGCAGCTGCATGATTGGCAGGAAGTTGGCAGGCACATAGAGCAGCAAGGCGGTAAGGACCAGCGCCAGGCTGCGGGGAACGACGTTATGCCGGTGGGCATAAAGCTCGTAGCCACAGCGCGGGCAATGGGCCTTCTCGTCGTTTTGCAGCGTCGTCTTGCGCATCAGCAGGTCGCACTCGTGGCAGGCTACGAGTTCGTCCAGGGGTAACTGTGCGAGCGCTTGCGTATCGACAGGGTTGGGCATAAGAGGGTTCTGAATGGATGCGTCGGCTCTATTCTAGTGTTCTGACTCGAATTGTGGGAGACGACTATTGTGAGGGACTGTATGGCAGCACCTGCGGGTGGCGCTGCTCACCGTCCAGGAGCGCTGATTTCGTCCTGGCGGAAAAGACAAAACCCCTACCTGCATGCGCAGATAGGGGTTTTGCGAAATGAATCTTGACGATGACCTACTCTCACATGGGGAAACCCCACACTACCATCGGCGATGCATCGTTTCACTACTGAGTTCGGGATGGGATCAGGTGGTTCCAATGCTCTATGGTCGTCAAGAAATTCGGTTGCCCAGAATGTCTTGTGAACACTCTTGGCTAATTCGGATATGTGAATTTGTGGTCTTACGAACTTTCGGTTCTTTCGTCTTCACCACCACAATTCGGCTTACGCACAAATTGCTTGGGTGTTATATGGTCAAGCCTCACGGGCAATTAGTATTGGTTAGCTCAACGCC
>NZ_JBMOWQ010000268.1:0-24346 GCF_049310485.1 Pseudomonas sp. GZD-209 | reverse complement strand
GATAGCGATTGCCGGGGCTGGCGCTATCGCGGGGCAAGCCCGCTCCCACAATACCCGTACACACTAACCCCGCATCGCCCCACCTTAGGGTGAGGATTCTAATTATTCCGCCTACCTTCACGCTCAAGCCCTACCACCCTGGGCTCATCCTCCCTCCCCAAATGAGCATGAGGTACAGAGCATGGCCAAAGTGAATCTCAAGCAGGACGACGCCCAGGGCACCCTGGGCGAAGTGCGCGGCTACGCGCGCAAGATCTGGCTGGCGGGCATCGGCGCTTACGCCCGTGTCGGCCAGGAAGGCTCCGATTACTTCAAGGAACTGGTCAAGGCCGGTGAAGGCGTCGAGAAGCGTGGCAAGAAACGCATCCATAAAGAACTCGATGCGGCCAACCACCAGCTCGACGAAGCTGGCCAGGAAGTGACCCGCGTGCGGGGCAAGGTCGAGGTCCAGCTGGACAAAATCGAGAAAGCCTTCGACGAGCGCGTCGGCCGCGCCTTGAATCGCCTCGGCATTCCGTCTAAACATGACGTTGAGGCGTTGTCCATCAAGCTTGAACAGCTGCACGAGCTGCTCGAGCGCGTCGCGCACAAACCATAAGGAGAGCAGGATGGCTGGCAAGAAGAACACCGAAAAAGAAGGCAGCTCCTGGATCGGCGGAATCGAGAAGTACTCCCGCAAGATCTGGTTGGCTGGCCTGGGTATCTATTCCAAGGTCGACCAGGACGGTCCGAAGCTGTTCGATTCGCTGGTGAAGGATGGCGAGAAAGCCGAGAAGCAGGCGAAGAAAAACGTCGACTCGGCAGCCGACTCGGCCAAGTCCGCCACCACCTCGCGGGTATCGGACGTCAAGGAACGCGCACTGGGCAAGTGGAGCGAACTCGAAGAGGCCTTCGACAAGCGCCTGAACAGCGCCATCTCGCGCCTGGGCGTGCCCAGCCGCAACGAGATCAAGGCACTGCACCAGCAGGTCGACACGCTGACCAAGCAGATCGAGAAGCTGACCGGGGCTTCGGTCACGCCGGTGTCCAAGGCCGCCGCCAGCAAGACGGCTGCCAAGCCACTGGCCAAGGCAGCTGCCAAACCGGCCGCCAAGACCGCCGCGGCGAAACCTGCTGCCAAGCCTGCGGTTAAAACCGCTGCAGCCAAGCCGGCTGCTGCCAAGCCTGCGGCCAAACCGGCAGCGGCGAAGAAGCCAGCAGTCAAGAAAGCACCTGCGGCCAAACCTGCGGCAGCCAAGCCGGTTGCAGCGGCACCTGCCGCCACAGCCGCCCCGGCGCCGAGCGCGGCCCCGGCCAGCGCCACCCCGTCGGCACCGGTGAACGTGGCCGCCCAGGCCTGATACCGCGTCGCCTTCATCGCGGGGCAAGCCCGCTCCCACGGTATACGTGTGGGAACGGGCTTGCCCCGCGATCATTTCACCCCTCCAGATACCTCATCGCCAGCTGCTCCGCCGCCGTGCGCGCCGGCGCCTGCAAGTGCGGCGCCACCAGCATCATCACCTGGTACACCACCACCCCCACATCGCCTTCACGCCCCAGTACCCGCTGGTAATCCAGCGAACAGATCAGGGTCAGGGCGATCTGTTCCACCAATTGCCCCAAGGCTTGCGTTTCGCTGGTCACCAGGCCCTGGCTCTTGAGGCTGGCCAGCAGCGCGGCGAGGGTGCGCTTGAGCGCGTTGATCAGGCTGCGCATGCCCCGCGCCAGCTTGGGCAGGCGCCCGGTGAGGTTGGACAGGTCCTGGAACAGGAAGCGGTACTGGGCCATGCGTTCGACGATCAGGTGCAGGAACAGCCAGTAGTCCTCGGCGTCCAGGCGCACGTCCAGCGGTGGGTCGAGCAGCGGCATCAGCTGTTCTTCGAAGCGCTCGAACAGGCCGATCACCAGCGGCTCCTTGCCGTGGAAGTGGTAGTACAGGTTGCCTGGGCTGATCCCCAGTTCGTTGGCGATCTCCAGGGTCGAGACGTTAGGTTCGCCCTGGCGGTTGAACAGCAGCAGGGCGCATTCGAGGATGCGGTCGCGGGTCTTCATTCAGTCAGCGTGCCAGTACGTAGGTGCCTGGCGCGGGGGCCAGCGGTGGGTAGGTGGCGTTGCCCAGCTCGGTGCGCGGTACCTTGAGCGTACCGGAGCGCTGGCCGATCCACTCCAGCCACTGCGGCCACCAGCTGCCGTCGCGGCGCTCGGCATCGTAGAACCAGGCGCGCGGGTCACCGGACAGCTTGGGGTTATCCAGGTAGTAGGCCTTGGGGTTGCC
This sequence comes from Pseudomonas sp. GZD-209, assembly GCF_049310485.1. NCBI lineage: Bacteria > Pseudomonadati > Pseudomonadota > Gammaproteobacteria > Pseudomonadales > Pseudomonadaceae > Pseudomonas > Pseudomonas sp. GZD-209. The sequence continues at coordinate 22,092 of NZ_JBMOWQ010000268.1, read as the reverse complement.
GGGCGGGTTGATGATGCTCTGGATATGCCCACTGTGCGACAGCACGAAGCGCCGCTCGCCACCCAGCAGCAGGGCCGAGCGGTACACCGCGTCCCAGGGGGTGATGTGGTCGTTGCTGCCAGCCACGGTGAAGCTGTCCAGGTCGACTTGCTTGAGGTCGATGGGCGTACCGCACACCTCCAGCCCGTCGGGGTGGGGCAACGGGTTGTGCTTGAAGAAGTCCAGCAGGTCGCCGTGCAGGGCGGCCGGCAGGCGGGTGTTGTCGGCGTTCCAGTAGAGGATGTCGAAGGCCGGCGGGGTCTTGCCCATCAGGTAGTTGTTGACCCAATAGTTCCAGATCAGGTCGTTGGGCCGCATCCAGGCGAAGATCCGCGCCACCTCGCCGCCGTCGAGCACGCCGCGCTGATACGAGCGGCGCTTGGCCGCCTCGATGGTCTGTTCGTCGGCGAACAGGCTGGCGGGGCTGTCGAACTGGCTGTCGAGCAGGCTCACCAGGTAGGTGGCGCTGCGCACCTTGCGCAGTTGGTTCTTGGCTTGCAGGTGGCCCTGCAGCGCGGCCATGGTCAGGCCGCCGGCGCAGGCGCCCATCAGGTTCGGGTCGCGGCTGCCGCTGATGCTGCGGCAGGCGTTGAGCGCCTCTTCGAGTGCCTGCACGTAGCTCGACAGGCCCCACTCGCGGTGGCGCGGGTCGGGGTTGCGCCAGCTGATCATGAACACCTGCAGGCCGTTCTTGAGCATGTACTGGACGAAGCTGTTGGTCGGGCTGAGGTCGAAGATGTAGAACTTGTTGATCTGCGGCGGCACCACCAGCACTGGCCGGGCGTACTGCTTTTCGCTCATCGGCTTGTACTGGATCAGCTCCAGCAGCTCATTGCGAAACACCACCGCGCCAGGCGTGGCGGCGAGGTTGCCGCCGACCTCGAAGGCGCGCTCGTCCACCTGGCGTGGCAGCCCGTCGTTGTGGCGCAGGTCGTCGAGCAAGTGGCCAACGCCACGCAGCAGGCTCTGGCCGCCGGTGTTGAGCAGCTCCTTGACCGCCAGCGGATTGAGCAGTGAGTTGCTCGGGGCGATGGCGTCGTTGATCAGGTTGAACAGGAACTGCGCGCGCACGCGATCATCGTGGGACAGCGAGCTTTCCTCGACCCACAGGCGGGTCTGTTTCTGCCAGGCCAGGTAGGCCTGCAGGCTGCGCCGGTAGAACGGGTTCTGGCTCCAGGTGGGGTCACTGAAGCGGCTGTCGCGCGCGTGTGGCTGGAAGGGGGTGTCGCCGAGCATCACCCGGCCCAGGGTGCCGCCCAGCTCCAGCAGGTGTTTTGCCGTGTGCAGCGGGTGGCGCAGGCCATGGCGGCCGACATGGCGCAGCGTCGAAAGCAGGTCGCGGCCGCGCAGGCCAGTGATCGCGTTCTGCACGTTCATGCTGGTGGCCGGGACCGGTGTCGTCCCTGTTGCCGGTTTGTCTTTCATGCCAACACTCCATCGTCAGAACACAGCAAGAAGGCCCGCGCGTACTCCGTGCGCGGGGCGGGCATCAGCCGCCCGAGGCGGGCCGGGGGTGCATGACCGCGCGCTGGCGCTCTTGCTGGAGGAATTTCATGATGATCGGGGCGACGGCCTCGGCCCGGGTGATCAGGAACAGGTGGCCATCGTCGATTATGTGTAGCTGGGCATTGGGAATCCGCCAGGCCAGCAGGCGCATGTTGACCAGGGGGATCAGCGGGTCGTCGTCGCCGGCCAGCACCAGGGTGGGTTGCTGGATCTTGTGCAGCCAGTGGATGCTGGTCCAGCCGAGCCCGGCGAACAGCTGCCAGTAGTAGCCCATCTTGCCGCCGGAGCGCACTTTCGAGGCGTGGTGCAGCGCCAGGTCCGGGTCGCGGCGAAAGGCGCCGCCATAGATCATGGGGGCGATGCGGATCACGTGGGAGGGCTGGATGTAACGCCGGGGGCTGGCCATCAGCCACAGCACCTTGGGCTTGCCCGGCACCATCACCGCACCGGCGGCGGTGGCGGCCAGCACAAGCTTCTTGCAGCGCTCGGGGTAGTCGTGGGCGAACTGCTGGGCAAGCGCCCCGCCCCAGGACACACCGATGGCATTGACCTGGCCGTAGTCGAGGTAGTCGAGCATGCGCGCGGTCAACTTGGCCAGGCCGGGGAAGCGGTACGGGTGGCGCGGCGTCGACGAGCCGCCGACCCCGGGCACGTCGAAGGCGATCACTTCCAGGTCCGGGTCCAGCGCCTCGATGAACGGGAACACCAGTTCGAGGTTGGCGCCGATGCCGTTGAAGATCAGCAACGGCGTCAGGTGCGGCTTGCCCGGGCGCACCGCGGTGCGGATGGACTGATCGTCCAGCTCGACGGTGCGGAAGATGTAGGGTTGCGGCATACGCGTGACTCTGGGGTGAAGGTAGCGCCGCGATGCGCCTGCCGGCACATCACGGCGGTTGGGCTCAACGCTCGTGCACGTAGGTTCCCGGTGCGGCCTCGCCTGCGCCATAGGTGCGGTTGCCCAGCCGGGTCGGCGCCTTCTTCAGGTCCCCGGCGCGATCGCCCAGCCACGTCTGCCAGTGCAGCCACCAGGAGTCGGCGTGCTTGACCGCGTTCTCCTGCCAGGCCAGCGGGTCGTCCGGGCGGTCTTCACCGGTCATGAAGCGCGCCTTGGGGTTGCCCGGCGGGTTGAGGATGCTCTGGATATGTCCGCTGTTGGACAGCACGAATTCGATCTTGCCGCCGAACAGGTGCGCCGAGCGGTAGCACGACTGCCACGGGGTGATGTGGTCGGCGGTACCGGCGACGCTGAAGATGTCGCAGTCGACCTGCTTCAGGTCGATGGCGGTACCGCACACCTCCAGGGCATTGGCGCGGATCAGCGGGTTGTTCTTGAACATTTCGATCAGGTCGCCGTGGAAGGCGGCCGGCAGGCGCGTGGTGTCGTTGTTCCAGAACAGGATGTCGAACACGGGCGGTGAATTGCCCAGCAGGTAGTTGTTGACCCAATAGTTCCAGATCAGGTCGTTGGGGCGCATCCAGGCGAACACCTTGGCCATGTCGCTGCCCTCGAGCACCCCGGACTGATAGGAGTGGCGCTTGGCGGCCTCCAGCGTCTGCTCGTCGACGAACAGCGCCACCTCGGTGTCGATCGTGGTGTCGAGCACGCTGACCAGCAGGGTCAGGGCGTTGACCTTCTTCTCGCCCAGGGCCGCGTAGTGGCCCACCAGCGCGGTGCAGGTGATGCCACCGGAGCAGGCGCCGAGCATGTTCAGGTCCTTGCTGCCGGTGATCGCCAGCACCGCGTCGACCGCTTCCTTGAGGGCGTCGATGTAGGTGGACAGGCCCCACTCGCGCTGGGCCTTGGTCGGGTTGCGCCAGCTGATGATGAAGGTCTGCTGCTGCGAGCGCAGGCAGAAGCGCGCCAGGCTCTTTTCCGGGCTCAGGTCGAACACGTAGAACTTGTTGATCTGCGGCGGCACCACCAGCAGCGGGCGGCTGTGCACCTGCTCGGTGATGGGTTTGTACTGGATCAGTTCGAGCACGTCGTTGCGGTACACCACCGCGCCTTCGCTGGTGCCCAGGTTCTTGCCCACCTCGAAGGCTTCCATGTTCACCTGGCTGGGCATGCCGCCGTTGTTGACCATGTCCTTGGCGAGGTTGGACAGCCCGTCGAGCAGGCTCTTGCCGCCGGTTTCGAAGAAGCGCTTGATCGCCGCCGGGTTGGAGAGGGTGTTGGTCGGTGCCATGGCTTCGGTCATCAGGTTGATGACGAACTGGCCACGGGTGATGTCCTGGGGCGACAGGTCGCTTTCGCCGATCCAGTCGTTGAGTTCCTTGCGCCAGGCCAGGTAGGTCTGCAGGTAGCGCCGGTACAGTGGGTTGTTGCTCCAGGCCGGGTCCTGGAAGCGACGGTCGTCGCCACCGGGCTGCAGGCTGGATTTGCCCAGCAGCACGTTCTTCAGTTCCAGGCCGAAATGCGCCACGTGCTTGGCACTGTGCAGTGGCTGGCGAACCGCCTGGCGCAATACCGTGCGCGCCGACGTGAGCAAATCCTTACGGCGAATGCCGATGACCGGGTTCAGCCCCAGGGTGTTCTCCGAGGCCTGCCGCTGCAACTCATCGTTGTTCTTGTTACTCATCTACGACGCTCCGTTGTCCTGAGACGAGTACCGGTGTGCTGTGACAGCCCGGTACTGCTACTCGGGTGACCAGTGATAAGGAACAGCGGTGCTGCGACCGGATGCGTGTCGATGATGAGCTGCGGGGGTTTCTGCGTGTGAAGACAACCTGCTTTCGCTCGCGACCTCTACATACCGGCCTGGCCCTGCTTGCCGAAAAGGCGATGCAGGGAACTTGCCAGCTCCATTGGTTACCCGACTTTCATGTAATGCGCAAGACAGCCAGTCTTTGGCCGCCATCCACGCATTCAAGCAGATGAGATTAGAAAATGCGCTCTAAAACCTGGAGGCCCCGCGCTAGAGCATCAGCTTGACGACCGACTCGGCGGGGTCGCGGGATTTGCCGGCCTTGTGCAGTTCATCCAGATACTCGGCCCACAGCTGTTCCTGGCGCAGGCACAGTTGTTCGAGGTATTCCCAGGTGAACAACCCTGAGTCATGGCCGTCGTCGAAGGTCAGTTTCAGTGCGTATTGGCCGGCAGGCTCCAGGCCGCTGAGGCCTACGTTGATCTTGCCAAATTGCAGGATGGGATTGCCGTGGCCCTGGACCTCGGCGGAGGGGGAGTGCACCCGCAGGAACTCGGCAGGCAGGTGGTAGACCTCGCCGGGGGCGTAGGTGAGGGTGAGGGTCTTCGAGGCTTTGTGCAGGTTGATGGCGGTGGGCAGGCGGGCCATGGGCTGGAATCTCTCGGGAGCTGATACAGCAAGCTTCCAGCTTCTTGTGGAGGGATTCAAGGGCCCTATCGCGGGGCAAGCCCGCTCCCACGCAGGATCATGCTGCGTGGGAGCGGGCTTGCCCCGCGATGGTCTTACAGGATGTAGCGCGACAGGTCTTCGTTCTGCGCCAGCTCACCCAGGTGGCTGTTCACATACGCGGCGTCGATGTGGATCGGCGTCTCGTCATGGGCGCTGGCCAGGTCACCGGCACTGAACGACACCTCTTCGAGCAAACGCTCGAGCAGGGTGTGCAGGCGGCGGGCACCGATGTTCTCGGTTTTCTCGTTGACCTGGAAGGCGATCTCGGCCAGGCGCTTGAGGCCCTCGTCGGCGAACTCGATGTTCAGGCCTTCGGTCTTCAACAGCGCTGCATACTGCTCGGTCAGCGAGGCGTGCGGCTCTTTGAGGATGCGCTCGAAGTCTTCCGGGGTCAGGGCCTTGAGCTCGACGCGGATCGGCAGGCGACCCTGCAGCTCGGGCACCAGGTCGCTCGGCTTGCTCAGGTGGAATGCACCGGAGGCGATGAACAGGATGTGGTCGGTCTTGACCATGCCCAGCTTGGTGTTGACGGTGCAGCCTTCGATCAGCGGCAGCAGGTCGCGCTGCACGCCTTCGCGGGACACATCGGCGCCGCCGACGTTGCCACGTTTGGCCACCTTGTCGATTTCGTCGATGAACACGATACCGTGCTGCTCGACCGCCTCCAGGGCCTTGGCCTTGAGCTCTTCGTCGTTGACCAGGCGGCCGGCTTCTTCGTCGCGGACCATCTTCAGCGCGTCCTTGACCTTCAGCTTGCGCGCCTTGCGCTTGCCCTTGCCCATGTTGGCGAACAGGCTCTGCAGCTGGTTGGTCATCTCTTCCATGCCGGGCGGCGCGGCGATCTCGACACCGACCGCGTCGGCCACTTCGATCTCGATTTCCTTGTCGTCCAGCTGGCCTTCACGCAGGCGCTTGCGGAACAACTGGCGGGTGTTGGAATCGCTGCTCGACTGTGCAGCCTCTTCGGCGAAGCTGCTGGTGCGCGCCTGCGGCAGCAGGGCGTCGAGAATACGGTCTTCGGCGGCGTCTTCGGCGCGGTGGCGCACACGGACGATCTCTTGCTCGCGGAGCATCTTCAGCGCGGCATCGGCCAGGTCGCGGATGATCGACTCGACGTCACGGCCGACATAGCCGACTTCGGTGAACTTGGTCGCTTCGACCTTGATGAACGGCGCGTTGGCCAGTTTGGCCAGGCGACGGGCGATTTCGGTCTTGCCCACGCCGGTGGGGCCGATCATCAGGATGTTCTTCGGGGTGACTTCGGCACGCAGCTCGGCAGGCAGCTGCATGCGCCGCCAGCGGTTGCGCAGGGCAATGGCGACGGCGCGTTTGGCGTCGTCCTGGCCGATGATGTGGCGGTTCAGTTCGTGAACGATTTCGCGGGGGGTCATGGACATGATCAATAGGGTCCTAAGGCGCAGTCATCAGTGTGGAAAAGTCCCGCTGTTGGCGGGACGCCAAAACAACTGATTACTCGGCCAGGTCCTGCTCCTCGATGGTCAGGTTGTGGTTGGTGAACACGCAGATGTCGCCGGCGATGTTCAGGGCGGCCTCGGTGATTTCCCGGGCCGACAGGTCGGTCTTGTTCAGCAGGGCGCGGGCTGCGGCCTGGGCGTAGCCGCCGCCGGAACCCATGGCGATCAGGCCGTCTTCGGGTTCGACCACGTCGCCGTTGCCGGTGATGATCAAGGAGGCGTCCTTGTTGGCTACCGCCAGCATCGCTTCCAGGCGGCTCAGGGAACGGTCGGTACGCCATTCCTTGGCCAGTTCGACGGCGGCGCGCACCAGGTGGCCGGAGTGTTTCTGCAGCTGGGCTTCGAAGCGCTCGAACAGGGTGAAGGCGTCGGCGGTGGCGCCGGCGAAGCCCGCGATGACCTGGCCGTTGTACAGGCGGCGGACCTTCTTGGCGTTGCCTTTCATCACGGTGTTGCCGAGGGAAACCTGGCCGTCGCCGCCCATGACGACTTTGCCGTTACGGCGGACAGAAACGATGGTAGTCAAGGGAGAGTCTCCACGCAGCGGGGCGAAAATGCCTGATGGAGAGTCATATGGGGGGAGGGGGGAAGGATTTCAACCGAGAGGGATGAATGGTTGTATCCAGTCTTTGCCGGCCCATCGCGGGGCAAGCCCGCTCCCACGCACTGAACTGGCGTGGGAGCGGGCTTGCCCCGCGATGACGGTTACTCAGGCCTCGTGGCAGATGTGCCCATCGACCAAGGTATAACGCACCGCGCCCGGCAGGCAGTGGCCGATGAACGGGCAGTTCTCGCCACGCGACAGCCACTGCTCGCCCGCCACCGTCGAGGCTTGCGGATCGAACAGCACCAGGTCGGCCGCGCCGCCCACTTTCAGCTCACCCGCCGGCAGGCGCATGGCCGCCGCCGGGCCGCTGCTCAGCCGCGCCATCAGCGTCGGCAGGTCGAGCAGGCCGTCCTCGACCAGGGTCATGGCCAGCGGCAGCAACAGCTCGACGCTGCTGATGCCCGGCTCGGTGGCACCGAACGGCGCCAGCTTGGCATCGCGCTCGTGGGGCTGGTGGTGGCTGGAGATCGCCTGGATCACGCCCGCCTTCACCGCCTCACGCAGGCCGTCACGGTCGGCGGCGCTGCGCAGCGGCGGCTGCACGTGGTACAGGCTGGAGAAATCGCGCAGCGCTTCGTCGGTGAGGATCAGCTGGTACAGCGCCACGTCGGCGGTGACCGGCAGCCCCAGTTGCTGGGCCTGGGCGATCAACCGTGCGCCACGGGCGCTGGTGATCTGGCTGAAGTGCGCGCGCACGCCGCTCTGCTCGACCAGCAGCAGGTTGCGGGCCAGGGCCACGGTCTCGGCGCTTTCGGGGATGCCGGGCAGGCCGAGGAAGCTGGCCATCGGCCCTTCGTGGGCCAGGCCGCCCTGGGACAGGTCGCGGTCCTGGGAGTGGAACACCACGGTCAGGTCGAAGGTCGCCGCATATTCCAGGGCGCGGGCCAGGGTGCGGTTGTTGGGGATCTCTTTCAGGCCGTTGCCGAAGGCCACGCAACCGGTGTCGCGCAGGGCCACCAGCTCGGCCAGTTGCTCTCCTTCCAGGCCTTTGGTCAGGGCACCGATCGGGTACACCTTGCTGTTGGCCGCTTCGCGGGCGCGGTCGAGGATCAGTTCGGCCACCGCCGAGGTGTCCAGCACCGGCTTGGTCTGCGGCGGGCAGCACAGGCTGGTGACGCCGCCGGCGACCGCTGCGCGGGTTTCACTGGCGATGGTGCCTTTGCGGCTGTAGCCCGGCTCGCGCAGCGATACACCGAGGTCGACCAGGCCGGGCGCTGCGACCAGGCCGTCGGCCTGGATCGTGCGGCTGGCGCTGAAGCCTGCCGGGGCTGCGCCGATGGCGGCAATGCGACCGCCTTCGAGGTGCAGGTCGGTGATGGTGTCCAGGCCGCTGGCAGGGTCGATTACCCGAGCGCCGATAATGCTGAGGGTCACTGGGCGTTCTCCTGCTCGATTTGACGTTGCGCGTTCTGCCCGCTCATGGCCATGGACAGCACGGCCATGCGCACGGCGATGCCGTAGGTGACCTGGTTGAGGATCACCGAGTGCTTGCCGTCGGCCACCGCCGACTCGATCTCCACGCCCCGGTTGATCGGGCCGGGGTGCATGACGATGGCGTCGGGCTTGGCGCCGGCCAGGCGTGCGGTGGTCAGGCCGAACAGGCGGTAGAACTCGCCCTCGCTGGGCAGCAGGCCGCCGGCCATGCGCTCACGCTGCAGGCGCAGCATGATCACCACGTCGACGTCCTTGAGGCCTTCGGCGAGGTCGGTGTAGACCTTCACCCCGTATTGCTCGATGCCGATCGGGATCAGGGTTTTCGGGCCGATCACGCGGATGTCCGGGCAGCCCAGCGCCTTGAGCGCGAGCATGTCCGAGCGGGCTACGCGCGAGTGCAGGATATCGCCGACGATGGCCACCGACAGGTTCTCGAAGCTGCCCTTGTGCCGACGGATGGTCAGCATGTCGAGCATGCCCTGGGTCGGGTGCGCGTGGCGGCCGTCGCCGCCGTTGATCACCGCCACGTCCGGGCATACGTGCTCGGCGATGAAGTGGGCGGCGCCGGAGTCGGAGTGGCGCACGACGAACATGTCGGCGGCCATGGCTTCGAGGTTGCGCAGGGTGTCGAACAGGGTCTCGCCCTTGCTGGTCGAGGAGGTCGACACGTTCAGGCTGATCACGTCGGCCGACAGGCGCTGGGCGGCCAGTTCGAAGGTGGTGCGGGTACGGGTGGAGTTCTCGAAGAACACGTTGCACACGGTCTTGCCGCGCAGCAGCGGGACTTTCTTCACGGCCCGGGCGCCGACTTCGAGGAACGAGTCGGCAGTGTCGAGGATCTCGGTGAGCAGTTCGCGGGGCAAACCGTCGAGCGAGAGGAAGTGGCGCAGCTGGCCCTGGTCATTGAGCTGCAGCGGGCGCTTGGCGTCGAATGGCGTCATCGCGGGGGACTCTTAAAGGGCGGAAGCGGAAGCGAGGTCCTGGCGCTCGAGAGCGAGCGGTGCGGGTCCGGTCAATTTTACCCGTTCATGGGCGGCCAGCGACAGGGTGGCGCCGAGCACATTCGGGCGGATCGGCAGTTCGCCGGCATCCAGGTCCAGCAGGCACACCAGCGTCACGCTGGCCGGGCGGCCATAGTCGAACAGTTCGTTGAGGGCGGCGCGGATGGTGCGGCCGCTCATCAGCACGTCATCCACCAGCACCAGGTGCTGGCCTTCGATCTCGAACGGCAGCTCCGAAGGGCGCACTTGCGGGTGCAGGCCGTTCTGGCTGAAGTCGTCGCGGTAGAACGAGACATCCAGGGTGCCCAGCGGGCTCTCGTCGGCCAATTCCTGCTGCAGGGCCTGGGCCACCCAAACGCCGCCGGTGCGGATGCCGATGAAGCGTGGCTCGGCGATGGCGCGGCGGGCCAGGTGGGCGCGAAGGTCGACGGCCATCTGCCGGATCAGGTCGGCGGGATTGGGTAGGCTCATTGCGTGCTCCTCGGAAGGCGGGCGCCGGGTAGCTCCGGCGGCAAAGCGGAATTAAGTATTGGCCTCCAGCCAGCCTTGCAGCAGCAGGGCGGCGGCGATGGCGTCGACCGGGTTGTCGCGGTAGCTGCCGTGACGGCCGCCACGGGCCATCTGCTCGCCCTTGGCTTCGAAGGTGGTCAGGCGTTCGTCGTGGGTGTGCACCGGCAGGTTGAATCGGCCGTTGAGGCGCCGGGCGAATTTCTCGGCGCGCTCGCTCATCTCGCTGGGGGTGCCGTCCATGTTCAGCGGCAGACCGACGACGATGGCATCGGGTTTCCATTCCTTGATCAGTTTTTCGACCTGGTTCCAGTCCGGCACGCCGTTCTGTGCCTTGAGTACGCAGAGTTCGCGGGCCTGGCCGGTGATCACCTGGCCGACGGCCACGCCGATCTGTTTGCTGCCGTAGTCGAAGCCCAGCAGCAGGCGCAGTTCGGCCATCAGGCGTGCCCCGCCTGGCTGGTGAGCAGGCTCAGGTTGATGCCGAGGCTGGCGGCGGCCGCGCCGAGGCGCTGTTCGCTGTCCATGCCGAACAGGATCGCGGGGTCGAACGGGCAGTTGAGCCAGGCGTTGTCGGCCAGCTCCGCTTCCAGCTGGCCGGCTTCCCAGCCGGCATAGCCGAGGGTGATCAGGCTCTTTTTCGGGCCCACGCCGGCGGCGATGGCCAGCAGCACGTCCTGGGAGGTGGTCAGCGACAGGCCTTCCAGGGCCACGGTGGCCTGGAAGCTGCACTCATCGCTGTGCAGCACGAAACCACGGTCGGTCTGCACCGGGCCGCCCAGGTAGATGGGCACCTGCAGCGTGCTGGCCGGGGGCGTTTCGTCGGGGCGCAACTGTTCGAGAATGTCGCCCAGGTTCAGCTCCTGCGGGCGGTTGACCACCAGCCCCATGGCGCCGTTGGCGTTGTGCTCGACGATGTAGGTAAGGGTGTGGGCAAAGTTCGGGTCGGCCATGTGCGGCATGGCGATCAGGAACTGGTGCTTGAGGTAGCTGGGGGCGAAGGTTTTCATGAGCGCTAGTGTGGCGCCAGGTGGCGGGGCTGGCAAGGTGCGCAGCCCCTGTGGGAGCTCACCCAGCCCTGTGGGAGCGGGTTTACCCGCGAAGCAGGCAGCGCGGTGCATGGCACCGGCTTCGCCGGTGTTCGCGGGTAAACCCGCTCCCACAGGGGCCAATTTGCTTGCCGATCAATTGCTCGAAAGTCGATCCCCGCGGGCAAACCGCCAGGTGCGGATGATCTCCAACCGATCAAACTCCGCCATGTCCCCGGTAAACGGCGCGAACGGCGCGGCCAGCCGCACGATGCGCTGGGCCGCCTGGTCCAGCACCGGCTGGCCGGACGATTCCAGCACCAGCACTTCATACAGCGAGCCATCGCGGTTGATCGACACCATCAAGCGCAGGCTGCCATACATCTGCTGGCGCCGTGCCTCGTCGGGATAGTTGAGGTTGCCGATGCGCTCGACCTTCTTGCGCCACTCTTCCTTGTACCAGGCGCCCTTGTCGCGCATGGTCGAGGCCGCATTCAGGCGATGGATGCGCGGGCGTTTGGCGTACAGCTGCTGTTCGTTGGACAGTTCGGCCTCAAGGCTGGCGATCTGGCTGGACAGCTGCGAGCTGTCGAAGTCCGGCGCCTTCGCCTCAGCCTTGGGCTGTGGCTTGCTTTCCTTCGGCTTGGGCTCGACCTTCTGCGGTTTCGGTGCCTGGGTGGCGACCGCGGACTTCGTCGGCGCGGGCGGCGACTCTACTCTCGCGGCCGGCGGCGGGGTGATCTTGTTGATCTTGCTGTCCTGGAACGGCGCCACCTCGGTGGTCTTGGGTACCGCTTTCTTGTCCAGGGTGCCGCTGCCCTGCTGGTTTTCCTGGGCCTGGAAATCGGCCTTCTCGGGCGCCTTCTCGCTCTTGAAGGTGGCCAGGGTGATGTCCATGGTGTGGCGGATTTCAGCGGGTTTGATCACCGTGAAACCGACGCCCAGGATCAGCGCCAGGTGCACCAGCGCGGCCAGGAACAGGGTAAAGCCGAGCCGGTCCACCGGGCGAACGCGGGGTGGCAGCAGGTCAGCGGGGATGTCGGCGGGGAGCGTCATCAGGTATCCAGCAACCGCTAGGCAAACCCTAAGCGGGGTAGCAGCTCAGTCGAAAAGGACCGGCATCATACCCCACTGTGCGGTGTTGCCACCTGTCCTCGGTCAGCGCGCTTGCAGCTTGCGATCAATGGCATCCATCAGTTTGCCGCCGATATTGGTGTTGAAGGCAGCGTCGATTTCGCGGATGCAGGTCGGGCTGGTCACGTTGATTTCGGTCAGGTGCTCGCCGATCACGTCCAGGCCGACGAACAGCAGGCCCTTCTCGCGCAGGGTGGGGCCAACCTGGGCGGCGATCCAGCGATCGCGGTCGCTCAGCGGGCGGGCTTCGCCACGGCCACCGGCGGCCAGGTTGCCGCGGGTCTCGCCGCTGGCCGGGATGCGCGCCAGGCAGTAGTCCACCGGCTCGCCGTCGATCATCAGGATGCGCTTGTCGCCGTCCTTGATCGCCGGCAGGTAGGCCTGGGCCATGATCTGCTGAGCGCCCAGGGCGGTCAGGGTTTCGAGGATCACCGACAGGTTGGGGTCGCCGACCCGGTGGCGGAAGATCGAGGTGCCGCCCATGCCGTCCAGCGGCTTGAGGATCACGTCGCCGTGCTTGGCGGCGAACTCACGGATGATGTCCGGACGGCGGCTGACCAGGGTCGGCGGCGTGCACTGCGGGAACAGCGTGGCGAACAGCTTCTCGTTGCAGTCGCGCAGGCTCTGCGGGCGGTTGACCACCAGCACGCCGTCGGCCTCGGCCTGCTCCAGCAGGTAGGTGCTGTAGACGAACTCCATGTCGAACGGCGGGTCCTTGCGCATCAGGATCACGTCCAGCTCGCTGAGCAGGCTGTCCTGCTCGTCGCCCAGCTCGAACCAGCGCGCCGGGTCGGCGAACACCTTCAGCGGGCGCATCCGCGCGCGGGCCTTGCCTTCGCCCTGATACAGGTCGCGCTGTTCCATGTAGAACAGGCTCCAGCCACGCTCCTGGGCGGCCAGCAGCATGGCCAGCGAGCTGTCCTTTTTATAGGAGATGGACGCGATAGGGTCCATGACAATCCCGAGGCGAACGCTCATGGGGTAATTCCTCTTGGCGGCGGGTGGCCGCGATGGCACGAAAAAGTGGCTCAGGGTGGCGCCGGGCGCGCGCTCGGTCAAGGGGGCGGGCAGATGGAATGGCCCTGCGGAGTGTGCTAAAAAGGCCTGGCACGTGGCCTGCACGGCCCTTCGGCGAATTCGCGACCAGGCAGAAGCGCAACTATGGAACAACCCCTGAAGGTGATGGTGATCGACGATTCGCGCACGATCCGCCGCACTGCCCAGATGTTGCTCGGCGAGGCGGGCTGCGAGGTGATCACCGCCAGCGATGGCTTCGATGCCCTCGCCAAGATCATCGACCACAAGCCGCGGATCATCTTCGTCGATGTGCTGATGCCACGCCTGGACGGCTACCAGACCTGCGCACTGATCAAGCACAACAGCGCCTACAAGGACACCCCGGTGATCCTGCTTTCTTCCCGCGACGGCCTGTTCGACAAGGCCCGCGGCCGGGTGGTCGGCTCCGACCAGTTCCTGACCAAACCTTTCAGCAAGGAAGAACTGCTCGACGCAATCCGCGCCCATGTGCCCGGTTTCGCCGCGCAGGACCCAATCGCACCCTGACGCCGCCCCAGTTAAAGGCGGCGCCTCACGTTCCTCATGGGGAAACAGCATGGCCCGAGTTCTGATTGTCGACGATTCGCCGACCGAGATGTACCGCTTGACCGAGTGGCTGGAAAAACACGGCCACCAGGTGCTCAAGGCCAGCAACGGCGCCGACGGCGTGGCCCTGGCCCGCCAGGAGAAGCCCGATGCGGTGCTGATGGACATCGTCATGCCCGGCATGAACGGCTTCCAGGCCACCCGCCAGCTGAGCAAGGACCCGGAAACCAGCGCCATCCCGGTGATCGTGGTCACCACCAAGGACCAGGAAACCGACCGCATCTGGGCCACGCGCCAGGGCGCCCGCGACTTCCTGACCAAGCCCGTGGAAGAGGACGCGTTGATCGCCAAGCTGGTCGAGGTGCTCGGCGCTTGACCACTCGCCCTCAGGGCGCGGCACTGACCGCCTTCGAGCTGCTGCTGGACATCGACCGGCGTTGCCGCCTGCTGGTGGCCGACCAGCCGCTCCAGGACACCCGCCTGCAGCAGTGGAGCGGCATCGGCTTTCGCATTGCCGGGCAATGGTTCGTCGCGCCCATGGGTGAAATTGCCGAAGTGCTGCGTGAGCCGCGCAGCAGCCGGGTGCCGGGGGTACAGCCCTGGGTGCGCGGGGTGGCCAACCTGCGCGGGCGGCTGTTGCCGGTGATGGACCTGAGCGCGTTCTTCGGCCTTGGCCCAGCGGCGGCGGGCAAGCAGCGGCGGGTGCTGGTGCTGGACCACGAAGAGCTGTTCGCCGGGTTGCTGGTGGACGAGGTGGTGGGCCTGCAGCACTTCGCCCTGAGCAGCCTCGAACTGTCGCCGCCGCAGCCTTTGATCCGCGCCGCCGCACCCTTCGTGCAGGGGCATTTCCCCCGTGAGCGCAACTGGGCGATCTTCAGCCCGTTCGCCCTGGCCCAGGCACCGGGCTTTCTCGATGTGGCGTTGTAGAGGACTTTCGACGTGAACAAGCCTGGCCCCTCCGTTTCCCCCGCCGCCGTGGCCCAGCGCCCGCGCAGCAGCGCGCAGATCACCGTGCTGTTCGTGGTGCTGATCCTGTCGATCGTGCTGCTGTTTGCCAACTTCGCCTACCTCAACACCCAGGCCAACCACGACAAGCAGTACATCGGGCATGCCGGCGAGCTGCGCGTGCTGTCCCAGCGCATCGCCAAGAACGCCACCGAGGCGGCAGCCGGCAAGGCCCTGGCATTCCGCCTGCTCAGTGATGCGCGCAACGATTTCGAGCGGCGCTGGAGCTACCTGCGCGAGGGCGACAAGGCCACCGGCCTGCCCGCCGCCCCGGCCACCGTGCGCGACGAAATGGACGCGGTGCGCCAGGACTGGGAAAACCTGCGCAAGAACACCGACACCATCCTGGCCAGCGAACAGACCGTGCTGTCGCTGCACCAGGTGGCGGCCACCCTGGCCGAGACCGTGCCGCAGTTGCAGGTCGAGTACGAAAAGGTGGTGGAAATCCTGCTGCAAAGCGGTGCCCCGGCCAGCCAGGTGGCGGTGGCCCAGCGCCAGCTGTTGCTGGCCGAGCGCATTCTCGGCTCGGTCAACACCGTGCTGGCCGGCGACGACAGTTCGGTGCAGGCCGCCGACACCTTCGGGCGTGACGCCAGCCGTTTCGGCCAGGTGCTCGAAGGCATGCTCGCCGGCAACCCGGCGATCCAGGTGACCCGGGTCGAAGACGCCGATGCCCGCGCGCGCCTGGCTGAAATTGCCGAACTGTTCCAGTTCGTTGCCGGCTCGGTGGACGAAATTCTCGAAACCTCGCCCGAGCTGTTCCGTGTGCGCGAAGCCGCCGGCAACATCTTCAGCCTCTCGCAAACCCTGCTCGACGAGGCCTCGCACCTGGCCAACGGCTTCGAAAACCTGGCCAGCGGGCGCACCCTCGACACCGTCGGCGGCTACGTGCTGGGCCTGCTGGCGCTGGCCTCGATCATCCTCATCGGCCTGGTGATGGTGCGCGCCACCCACCGCCAGCTGCGCGAAACCGCCGAGAAGAACGAACGCAACCAGCAGGCGATCATGCGCCTGCTCGACGAAATCGAAGAGCTGGCCGACGGCGACCTCACCGTCACGGTGGCGGTCACCGAAGACTTCACCGGCGCCATCGCCGACTCGATCAACTACTCGGTCGACCAGCTGCGCGACCTGGTCGCCACCATCAACCACAGCGCCGAGCAGGTCGCCGCCGCCGTGCAGGACACCCAGAACACCGCGCGCCAGCTGGCCAAGGCCTCCGAGCACCAGGCCGCGCAGATCAGCGAGGCCTCCGAGGCGGTGGGCGACATGGTCGAGTCGATCGACCGGGTATCGGCCCACGCCTACGAATCGGCCAAGGTGGCCGAGCGTTCGGTCGCCATCGCCAACAAGGGCAACGAGGTGGTGCACAACACCATCAACGGCATGGACAACATCCGTGAGCAGATCCAGGACACCGCCAAGCGGATCAAGCGCCTGGGCGAGTCGTCCCAGGAAATCGGCGATATCGTCAGCCTGATCGACGACATTGCCGACCAAACCAACATCCTCGCCCTCAACGCGGCGATCCAGGCCTCGCTGGCCGGCGAGGCCGGGCGCGGCTTTGCCGTGGTCGCCGACGAAGTGCAACGCCTGGCCGAGCGTTCGTCGTCGGCCACCCGGCAGATCGAGGCGCTGGTGCGCACCATCCAGGCCGACACCAACGAGGCGGTGATTTCCATGGAGCAGACCACCGCCGAAGTGGTGCGCGGCGCGCGCCTGGCGCAGGACGCCGGGGTGGCGCTGGCCGAGATCGAGGGGGTGTCGCAGACCCTGGCCGAACTTATCCACAGCATCTCCGACGCCGCCCAGCTGCAAACTTCGTCCGCCGGGCAGATCTCCCACACCATGGCGGTGATCCAGCAGATCACCGCGCAGACCTCCGCCGGTTCCGGCGCCACCGCCGACAGCATCCGCCACCTGGCGCGCATGGCCAGTGAAATGCGCCGCTCGGTGTCGGGCTTCACCCTGCCGGCTGCGGCCGAGCGCCAGTGATGGAGGCGCCCATGACGTCGGTGGCGGTCAACAGCGAACGGCACGACACGGTCGCCCTGGCCTGGACCAAGGCGCCCATCCTCGATTGCCTGGGCCAGGCGCGCCAGGCCCTGGAACATTTCACCGGGGCACCGGACGACCTGTCGAACCTGATCTTCTTCGTCGACAACCTGCACCAGGTGCACGGTTGCCTGCGCATGCTCGAACTGCCCGGCGCCACGCGCCTGGCCGAAGAGCTGGAACTGCTTGGGCGGGCCATGGCCGAGGGCCAGGTCAGCCCCCGTGGCGAATGCCTGGGCGCGCTGTTCCGGGGCCTGGAGCAACTGCCGCCGTACCTCGACCGGCTGCGCGGCGCGCGCCACGACCTGCCGCTGGTGGTGATGCCGCTGCTCAACCAGCTGCGTGCGTGCCGAGGCGCCGAGCCGCTGGCCCAGGGCAGCCTGCTGGGTGAACTCGGTACGCGCCTGGCCGGTGCCGAAGACCTGGCCAACCTCGACCTGTCGCTGGGCAACTGGCGCGAGCACATGCAGGCTGGCGCCGGGCGCGATGCCTTGCGTTCGGTGGTCTCGGCCCTGTGCGACGACCTGATGCGCATCAAGGACCAGCTCGACCCCCTGGTCAGTGACGAGCGGCCGCCACGGGCGCCGCTGCAAGCCTTGCTCGCACCGCTGCGCCACGTCGCCGATACCCTGGCGGTGCTGGGCTTCCAGCAGCCACGGCGGGTGATCATCGACCAGGTGCTGGCGTTGCAGGCCTTGGTGGAGCAGGACGACAGCGTGAATGAAGCGGTGCTGATGGATGTGGCCGGGGCGTTGTTGTATGTGGAAGCGACGCTCAACGGCATGGTCGGCCCGCTGGAAGAAAGCCAGCCCGGCAGCCTGCCCGGCTCGGACCTGGCCGAGATCCGCCAGCTGGTACTCCACGAGTCGCTCAACGTCTTGCAGCAGGCCAAGGACCTGATTGGCGACTGCCTCGAGTCGGACTGGTCGCGCCAACGCCTGCAAGCCCTGCCGGGGCTGTTGCAGCAGGTGCGCGGTGCGCTGGCGATGCTGATGCTGCCGGCCGCCGCGGAGGTGTTCGCCGGCGCCGCCGGTTATGTGCAGGGCTGGCTGGTGCACCTGGAGGACGAGCCACTGCCCGACGAGCTGGCGCACCTGGCCGACGCGCTGTGCGCTGCCGAGGCATACCTGCAGTGGCGCGTGGCCGATCCGTTGGCCGATGCGCAACCCTTCATCGAGATGGCCCGCGCCAGCCTGGCTGCGCTGGGTGTGCAGTGCCAGGCGGTGGAGCCGTCGGCCAGCAGCGGCCGGGCCGTAGATGGCATCGATGACGAGCTGCGCGACGTATTCCTCGAAGAAGCCGGCGAGCTGCTGCCGGAAATCGAACGTCACTGGCTACGCTGGCGCGCCGACAACAGCCTGCGCGATGCGTTGATCGAAGTGCGGCGCGCCTTGCATACCCTCAAGGGCAGTGGGCGCATGGTCCATGCCGAGGCCGTGGCGGAGTTGGCCTGGGGCGCCGAGCACCTGCTCAACCGGGTGCTGGAGGGGCGTATCGCGCTCAGCGCCGAGGGGCTGGTCGCGCTGCAGCAGGTGTTCGTGCGCCTGCCCGACTTGCTGGCCGATTTCGCCGCCAGCCAGCTGCCGGCCAGCGCCGAGATCGAGCAGCTGGCCGCCCACCTGCATGCGCTGGCGCTCAACGACGCCGCTCCCGGCGCCAGCATCGACGGGCTCGACCCGCAGCTGCTGGAAATCTTTCGCAACGAGGCCCAGGGCCATCTGGCCGGCCTCGATGCCTTCCTGCACACGGCCAGCGCCGAAGGCACGCCGGTCAGCGACGGCCTGCAGCGCGCACTGCACACGCTCAAGGGCAGCGCGGCCATGGCCGGGGTGATGCCGGTGGCCGAGCTTGCCACCGCGCTCGACCGCCTGGTGCGTGAGTACAAGGGCCACGAACTGCCCCTGCTGCTGGTGGAAATCGAACTGCTGGAAGCGGCCCGGGCCTTGTTCCATCTGGGCCTGGCGCAACTGGGCAGCACGCCGCTGGCGCCGATCCCCGGTGCCGCCGGGCTGATCGAACAGGTCGGGCAAACCGTCGATGCACGCCTGGCGCAGTTGCACAGCGACCCCCACCAGGTGCGCCGCAACCGTCGCGATCCGCAGTTGATCGCCGCTTTCCTGGCCACTGGTATGGACACCTTGCTCGACGCCGAGGCGCAACTGGCGCACTGGCAGCAACAGCCGGCGCTGCGCCAGGCGCTGGACCCCTTGCTGGATGCCATGACCAGCCTCAGCCATGCGGCCCACCAGGCCGAGCTGTGGCAGGTGGATGAAATCTGCGAAGGCTTGCTCGACCTGTATGGCGCGGTGGAAGAGGGCAGCCTGGCGGCCACGCCGAGGTTCTTCGAAGTGGCTGGCCAGGCCCATGAAGTGCTGCTCGACATGCTCGACGAGATCGCCGCCGGGCAGGACCTGAACGCCCGCCCCGAGTGCCTGGCGGCCTTGCGCGGGTTGCTCGACGATGCGCTCGACCCGTCGGTGATGGGCGTGGTCAGCGCCGAGGGGGTGACGCCGCTGCCGGCGCCAGCCTTGGTCGAGCTGTTCCTCGAAGAGGCCGGGGATATCCTCGACAGCGCCAACCAGGCCCTGCAGCAGTGGCAAGGCGAGCCGGGCAACGTCACGGTGCTGTCTTCGCTGCAACATGATGCACTGACCCTCAAGGGCGGGGCGCAGATGGCCGCGATCGGCGCGGTGGAAGTGCTCGCCCAGGAGTTGGCGCTGCTTTACGAAGGGCTGGTGGACCGTCGCCTGGGGGCCAGCCCGGTACTGTTCGATTTGCTGCGGCGCAGCCATGCGGCGCTGGCCGAGATGCTGCAGAGCCTGCGCCAGGGCGAGGCTCCGGTCTCGGCAGTGACGCTGCTGGGCGAGCTGCGCGAGTTTCGCCAGACCGCGCCGCCGCCCAGCCCCGCCGAGCTGCCCGGCACGCCCGAAGAGCAGGCCCAGGCCGCAGGCGACAAGGAGCTGCTGGAAGTCTTCCTCGAAGAGAGCTCCGACATCGTCGAGAGCGCCGCCGATGCCCTGGACCGCTGGCAGGCCGACCCGCGTAGCACGGTCGAGCTGGAGAACCTGCTGCGTGACCTGCACACCCTCAAGGGCGGTGCGCGGATGGTCGAGATCGCCGCCATTGGCGACCTGGCCCACGAACTGGAATTCCTTTACGAGTTGCTGGCCGCCGGCAGGCTGCCGCCGACGCCGGCCTTGTTCAGCCTGCTGCAGAACTGCCACGACCGCCTGGCCCACATGCTCGATGCCGTGCGCCTGGGCCAGCCGCTGCATGCCGCCACGGCGCTGATCGACTACATCCGCAACTTCTCCAGCGCCGCGCTGACCGATAGCGCCGCCGCCGCGCCGCAGGTCGAGGCCACGCCCGCCGAGCTGCCGGCCGCCGCACCGGAGCGGGCCGGGGACATGATCAAGGTCGATGCCGAGCTGCTCGACGACCTGGGCAACCTGGCCGGTGAGCACACGGTGATCCGCGGGCGCATCGAACAGCAGGTCAACGATGCGCAGTTCGCCCTCAACGAAATGGAGACCACGCTGGAGCGCATGCGCGACCAGCTGCTGCGCCTGGACATCGAAACCCAGGGGCGGATCTCCAGTCGCCAGCAGTTCGAGGGCGACGCCTACGACGATTTCGACCCGCTGGAAATGGACCGCCACTCGCAGCTGCAGCAGCTGTCGCGGGCCCTGTTCGAATCGGCGTCGGACCTGCTCGACCTGAAAGAGACTCTGCTGCAGCGCTCCCAGGAAACCCACAGCCTTCTGCAGCAGCAGGCGCGGGTCAACAGCCAGTTGCAGGAAGGCCTGACCGCCACCCTGATGGTGCCGTTCGAACGCCTGGTGCCGCGCTTGCAGCGGGTGGTGCGGCAGGTGGCCAGCGAGCTGGGCAAGCAGGTCGAGCTGGTGGTCGGCAACGCCGAGGGCGAGCTCGACCGCAGTGTGCTGGAGCGCATGGTGGCGCCGCTGGAGCACATGCTGCGCAACGCCGTCGACCACGGCCTGGAGGGCCGCGAGGCGCGCCTGGCTGCCGGCAAACCGGAACTGGGCACCATCCACCTCAACCTGCTGCATGAAGGCGCCGACATCGTCATCGAAATGAGCGACGACGGCGCCGGGGTGCCGCTGGAAGCGGTGCGCAACAAGGCGATCAAGCGCGGCCTGCTCGACCCCCAGGCGCGCTTGAGCGACCACGAGATCCTGCAGTTCATCCTGCGCCCTGGGTTCTCCACGGCCGAAAAGATCACCCAGATTTCCGGGCGCGGCCTGGGCATGGACGTGGTCCATGAAGAGGTCAAGCAGCTGGGCGGTTCGATGAGCATCGAGTCCAGCCCGGGCAAGGGCGCGCGTTTTCTCATCCGCCTGCCGTTCACCGTGTCGGTGAACCGGGCACTGATGGTGCACCTGGGCGACGAGCAGTACGCCATCCCGCTCAATACCATCGAAGGGATCGTGCGGGTGCCGGCCGCAGAGCTCGAGGCCTGCTACCGCCTCGACCCGCCGCGCTACACCTACGCCGGCCACGACTACGCCCTGCGCTATCTCGGTGAGCTGGTACAGGGCGGAGGCCAGCCCGGGCTACTGGGCCAGAGCGTGCCGCTGCCGGTGCTGCTCACCCATTCCCAGGAGCAGTCGTTCGCCATCCAGGTCGACAGCCTGTCGCCCAGCCGCGAGATCGTGGTCAAGAGCCTCGGGCCGCAGTTCGCGGCCGTGCCGGGGCTGTCGGGTGCGACGCTGCTCGGCGATGGCCGGGTGGTGCTGATTCTCGACCTGCTGGGCCAGTTGCGCGGCCAGCAACGGCGCCTGGCGCGCCTGCCGGGTGCCGGCGACGGCCAGCGCGCGCTGACCGGGCCTGCACCGCGCCGGGCGTTGCTGGTGATGGTGGTGGATGACTCGGTGACCGTGCGCAAGGTCACCAGCCGCCTGCTGGAGCGCCACGGCATGAGCGTGCTGACCGCCAAGGACGGTGTCGATGCCATGGCCCTGCTCGAGGAGCACCGCCCGGATGTGCTGTTGCTGGATATCGAGATGCCGCGCATGGACGGCTTCGAAGTGGCAACGCGCATCCGCCGTGACGAGCGCCTGAAGCAGCTGCCGATCATCATGATTACCTCGCGCACGGGGCAGAAGCACCGTGAGCGGGCCATGGCCATCGGCGTCAACGAGTACCTTGGCAAGCCGTACCAGGAGTCGGTCCTGTTGCAGAGCATCGCCCACTGGAGCCAGCACCATGCTTGACCATATCGCCGGGCAGCGCAGCAGCCTGACCGGGCTGTTGCTGCCCCTGGGCGACCGTGCCCTGGTGCTGCCGAACGTGGCGGTGGCCGAA
>NZ_JBMOWQ010000267.1:0-3923 GCF_049310485.1 Pseudomonas sp. GZD-209 | reverse complement strand
CCCCGCGATAGGGCCCTGTCAGAATTGCGAACCCACCACTTCCTGCGCCACCCCCAGGAACGCCGCCGGCAACCGCGCCTGGCGGCGCTCCTTCAGGCAATACAGGTACTCATGCATCACCGGCGCATCGTCCAGCGCCAGCACCCGCAGCTCGGGGTTATGCGGCACTTCATGGCGGGCAATGATGCTGATGCCGATATTGCGCAACACCGCCTCGCGGATCGACTCACGGCTGCCGATCTCCAGCAGCGCCCCGGCCTTCACCCCGGCGTCCTGCAGCATCTGCTCGGTAAGCTTGCGGGTGGTCGAGCCCTTCTCGCGCATCAACAGGCAATGCCCGGCCACCGCGTCGATCGACACCGCCTGGCGCTGCGCCAAGGGATGGTTGCGGTGAACCGCCAGCACCAGCGGGTCGGTGCCCAGCACCCGGCGCACCAGGCGTGCGTCTTCGAGCAGTTGCGACGAAGCGGCGATATCCACTCGATAGTCCTCGAGCATTTCCAGCACCTGCTGCGAGTTGCCGATCTCCACCGCCACCTCTACCTGGGGCAGGCGCTCGCGGAAGATCTTCACAAGGTCGAGGATGTAGTACGGCGCGGTGGCGGCGATGCGCAGGCTGCCCTGGGCCTGGCCGCTGTTGCGCAGTTCGAACTCGATGTCGGCTTCCTGTTGCAACAGCGCCTTGACCATCGGCAGCAGGCGCACGCCCTCCTCGCTCAGCACCAGGCGCCGGCCGCCACGGTAGAACAGCTCGACGTTGTACTGGCTTTCGAGGTTGCGGATCTGCGTGGTCACCGTGGGCTGGCTGAGCCCGAGCTTCTTCGCCGCCAAGGTGATGCTGCCCAGTCGGGCCACCATGTAGAAGGCTTTGAGCTCGGCACTGAGCATGTGGATAACCTCTTATGGAACAGTTGCATGAACTGTGGGAGCGGCGGTGCGCCGATGCAACTTGCCCCGCGATACCGGCGCTGCCGGCGCCATCCCATCGCGGGGCAAGCCCGCTCCCACGTTGCCACGTTGAGCAGAGCTGAGCGCTGTACTACTTGCGCAGCAGGCGCAGGCCGTTGAACACCACCAGCAAACTCACGCCCATGTCGGCGAACACTGCCATCCACATGGTGGCCATGCCGGCAAAAGTGATCGCCAGGAATATCGCCTTGATCCCCAGGGCCAGCACGATGTTCTGGGTAAGGATCGCCGCACTTTGGCGCGACAGCCTGACGAACGCCGGGATTTTGCGCAAGTCATCGTCCATCAGCGCCACGTCGGCGGTCTCGATGGCCGTGTCGGTACCGGCGGCAGCCATGGCGAAACCGATCTCGGCGCGGGCCAGGGCCGGCGCGTCGTTGATGCCGTCACCGACCATGCCGACCCGGTGGCCCTCGGCGTACAGGCGCTCGATGGTGGCGAGCTTGTCCGCCGGCAGCAGGTTGCCCTCGGCCCGGTCGATCCCCACCTGGGCAGCGATAGCCTGGGCGGTGTGAGGATTGTCGCCGGTCAGCATGACCGTCTTGATACCGAGTTCATGCAGTTCGGCGATGGCCTGGCGGCTGCTGTCCTTGACCGTGTCGGCCACGGCGAAGAGTGCCAGCGGGCCGCTGCGGTCGAGCAGCAGCACCACGGTCTTGCCCTGGCGCTCCAGCTGGTCGAGCTCGGCCTCGAGCTGCGCCGAGCACAGGCCCAGCTCCTCGACCAGGCGATGGTTACCCAAGTGGTAGGTTTCACCGTCGATGTCGCCGCGCACGCCACGTCCGGCCAAGGCGGCGAACTCGGTGACTTCGCTCAGTGCCAGGGCTTGCCCCTTGGCGAAGAGCGCGATGGCGCCGGACACCGGGTGGTCGGAACGGTCGGCGAGGCTTGCCGCCAGCGCCTGGGCGCGGCCTTCGAACAGCGGGTCGAGCACCTTGCTGTCGGTTTGCACCGGCTTGCCGTGGGTGATGGTGCCGGTTTTGTCCAGGGCCAGGAAGTCCAGCTTGCGCCCACCCTCCAGGTACACGCCGCCCTTGATCAGGATGCCCTTGCGCGCGGCAGCGGCCAGGCCGCTGACAATGGTCACCGGGGTGGAGATCACCAGGGCGCACGGGCAGGCCACCACCAACAGCACCAGGGCGCGGTATATCCAGTCGAACCAGGCGCCGGCCATGAACAGCGGCGGGATGATCGCCACGGCCAGGGCCACGGCGAACACCACCGGGGTGTAGATGCGCGAGAACTGGTCGACGAAGCGCTGGGTCGGCGCACGGGCGCCCTGGGCCTCTTCGACCGCCTTGATGATGCGTGCCAGGGTCGACTGGCCGGCGCCCGCGGTGACGCGGTACTCCAGCGAACCGGCCTGGTTGATGGTGCCGGCGAACAGCTTGTCGCCCAGCGCTTTCTCTACCGGCAGGCTTTCGCCGGTGATCGGTGCCTGATCGACGCTGGATTGCCCACTGACAACCTCGCCGTCCAGGCCGATTCGCTCACCCGGGCGTACCCGCACCAGAGCGCCCAGCGTCACCTCGCGCACCTCGACTTCGCGCCACTGCCCGTCAGCCTGCTGCACGGTCGCCATGTCCGGCGCCAGTTGCATCAGGCCTCCGATCGCGTTGCGCGCACGGTCCAGCGAGCGGGCCTCGATCAGTTCGGCCACGGTGAACAGCACCATCACCATGGCCGCTTCCGGCCACTGGCCGATCAGCACGGCACCGGTCACGGCGATACTCATCAGCGCGTTGATGTTGAGGTTGCGGTTCTTCAGGGCGATCCAGCCCTTCTTGTAGGTGCCCAGGCCGCAGCCGAGGATGGCGGCCAGGGCCAATGCTGCGACCAGCCACTCTGGGGCAAGCGCGGAGAAATGCACGATTTCAGCGGCGATGGCCGCCACACCCGACAGCGCCAGCGGCCACCAGTGGGTCTTGGCGGCAGGCGCGGCACTGGCCTCGTCTTCACCGCTCAGCGGCTCGGCCTTCATGCCCAGGCTGTCGATGGCGCGCTCGATCTCGGCGGTGCCGTCGAGGGTGTGGCGTACCCCCAGCACGCGGTTGATCAGGTTGAATTCCAGCTGTTCGATGCCGGCCATCTTGCCCAGTTTGTCCTGGATCAGGGTCTGCTCGGTCGGGCAGTCCATGGCCTGGATGCGGAAACGGCTGAGCTGCGCCCCGGCGCTGGCCTTTTCGGTCAGTTGCACCAGGGCCGGCGCGGCACTGGCACCGCAGCAGCTGTGGGCATGGGTGTCGTGGCTATGGCCTTTGTCACCATGCGCGTGGTCATGGGCGTGATCATGGCCGTGGTCATGCTTGTGTTCGGGGCTGACAGGCTGGTTCATGGAATCATCCTTAACTGAGCACTGGCCTCTGCAGTTATCCACAGAGCGGGTTATTGCCAAGTGAACACCCTGTAGCCACTATAGGGTCAAGCCCTCTGCAGGAGATTTGCCATGAAGATCGGAGAACTGGCCAAGGCCACTGATTGCGCCGTGGAGACCATTCGCTACTACGAGCGCGAGCAACTGCTGCCCGAGCCCGCCCGCACCGATGGCAACTACCGGCTGTACACCCAGGCCCACGTGGAGCGGCTGACGTTCATCCGCAACTGCCGCACCCTGGACATGACCCTCGACGAGATCCGCAGCCTGCTGCGCCTGCGCGACAGCCCGGAAGGCTCGTGCGGCAGCGTCAATGCGCTGATCGACGAGCATATCGAACATGTGCAGGCGAGGATCGATGGGTTGCTGGCGCTGCAGACTCAGCTGGTGGAGCTAAGGCAGCAGTGCAATGCGCAGGGGGCGGAGTGCGCGATCTTGCAGCAGTTGGAGACCAATGGGGCGGTCTCGGTGCCGGAGGTGGAGCATTCGCATGTGGGGCGTAGCCACGGGCATTGAAGCCTAAAAGCATCGCGGGGGGAAGAAACGTCCCCACCCAACTCGTAGCGAGTGAGGGAGGGTG
>NZ_JBMOWQ010000266.1:0-3690 GCF_049310485.1 Pseudomonas sp. GZD-209 | reverse complement strand
ACGGCACCATCTACTCCCCGACGAGCGCGCATGCGCTGCTACCCCCCCCCCCCCCCGCGATTGCGTCAGCTCAGGCGATGAGGATCTGTCAGACCGCCATCGGCGCCGTCATCGGCGCATGGTGCTCATAGCCTTCCAGCCAGAAATCACTCGGCTCGATCTTCTCCAGCCACTCCGGCTCGTACTTGCCGGTCTCGGCAAACGCCGGCACGCGGTCACTGATCACCAGCTTCGGCGCCGCCAGCGGCTCGCGCTTCATCTGCTCGTTGAGCATGTCCAGGTGGTTCTCGTACACATGGGCATCGCCGATGAAGTAGGTGAACCAGCGCGGGGTGTAGCCGGTCAGGCGGCCGAACAGCGACAGCAGCGCGGCGCCTTCGGTGAGGTTGAACGGCGTGCCCAGGCCCAGGTCGTTGGAGCGGATGTAGAGGGTCAGGGAGATTTCCCTGGTCTCGACATTCGGGTGGAACTGGTACAGCAGGTGGCACGGCGGCAGGGCCATCTCGTCGAGCTGGGCGCAGTTCCAACCGTGGAACAGGATGCGGCGGCTGCCCGGGTCGTTGGCGATGGTGTCCAGGCACTGGCGCACCTGATCGATGGCCTTGTACAGGATGACGAACGCCTGGCCGTCTTCCTCGTCCTGGGCGATCTGGCGGAAACCGGCCTTCTCGGCCATTGCGATGGCGGCCGGGTTGCTCAGCGCGATGCGCTTGTAGCCTGGCCACTGGCGCCATTGCACGCCGTAGATTTCGCCGAGGTCGTCATGCCCCAGGCGGAACGGGTTGGCCAGCCACTGGGCGTTTTCGTTGGCGTTCTGGTCCCAGACCTTGCAGCCCAGTTCGCGGAACTCGCCGGCGTTCTTCACGCCACGCAGAAAGCCCACCATCTCGCCGATCGCCGACTTGAATGCCAGCTTGCGCGTGGTGATGGCCGGGAAGCCTTTTTGCAGGTCGAAACGCAGCATGGCGCCCGGCAGGCTGATGGTGCGGGTGCCGGTGCGGTTTTCCTGCAGCGTGCCGTTTTCAATGACGTCACGGACCAGGTCCAGATACTGTTTCATGGCTTACCTGTAGCGAGCACGGCAGGGGGATCGCCCCTGCCGTGGAGGTTTCAGTGGGCGGGTGTCGCCGTGGGCTTGCGATTATAAGCCCACCAGATCAGGCCGAGGCCAGCCAGGATCATCGGCACGCAGAGAATCTGACCCATGGTCAGCCAGCCCCAGGCGATGTAGCCCAGCTGGGCGTCCGGCACGCGGACGAATTCGACGATGAAGCGGAAGATGCCGTAGAACAGCGCGAACATGCCGGACACCGCCATGGTCGGCCGCGGCTTGCGCGAGAACGCCCAGAGGATGACGAACAGCGCCACACCTTCCAGGGCGAACTGGTACAGCTGCGACGGGTGACGCGGCAGTTGCGCCGGATCGCTGAACGGCGGGAAGACCATGGCCCACGGCACGTCGGTGGCCTTGCCCCACAGTTCGGCGTTGATGAAGTTGCCGATGCGCCCGGCGCCCAGGCCGATCGGCACCAGCGGTGCGACGAAGTCCATCAGCTCGAAGAACGACTTGTTGTTGCGCTTGCCGAACCACAGCGCCGCCAGCATCACGCCGATGAAGCCGCCGTGGAACGACATGCCGCCCTTCCACACTTCGAAGATCAGCGTCGGGTTGGCCAGGTACTGGTGCAGGTCGTAGAACAGCACGTAGCCCAGGCGCCCGCCGACGATCACCCCCATCGACAGCCAGAACACCAGGTCGGACAGCTTCTCGCGGGACCAGGTGGGGTCGAAACGGTTGAGCCGGCGCGAGGCCAGCAGCCAGGCGCCGCCGATGCCGATCAGGTACATCAGGCCGTACCAGTGGATTTTCAGCGGCCCGAGGGCCACGGCCACGGGATCTATCTGCGGGTAAGGCAGCATGGATTTTCCTCTTGGTTCAAATCAGAAAACTTAAGCCGACGCAGAACAGCAGCGCGGCGAACAGGCGTTTGAGCAGGCGCGGCGACAGCCTGTGCGCCAGGCGCGCGCCAAAGCGGGCAAAGAACATGCTGGTCACGGCGATGCCGACCAGCGCCGGCAAATACACATAACCCACACTGTGGGCCGGCAGGTGCTCCTCGTGCCAGCCAAGCCACATGAAGCTCAGGGCACTGGCCAGGGCAATCGGCAGGCCGCAGGCCGACGAGGTGGCCACGGCCTTCTGCATGGGCAGGCTGCGCCAGGTCAGGAACGGCACGGTCAGCGAGCCACCACCGATACCGAAGATCGCCGAGGCCCAGCCGATCACGCCGCCGGCGCCGATCAGCCCAGGCTTGCCGGGGATGCCACGGCTGGCCTTGGGCTTGAGGTCCAGGGCCATCTGCGCGGCGATCACCAGGGCGAACACGCCGATGATCTTCTGCAACATCGGGCCCTGGATCAGCGAGGCGGTCTTGGCCCCCACCAGCGCACCGAGCAGGATGCCCACGGCCATCCAGGTGAAGATCGGCCACTGCACCGCGCCTTTGCGCTGGTGCTCGAGCACGGCATTGATCGAGGTGAAGACGATGGTGGCCAGCGAGGTACCAACCGCCAGGTGGGTGAGGACCGCAGGGTCGAAGCCCTGCAAGGTGAAGCTGAACACCAGCACCGGCACGATGATGATGCCGCCCCCCACGCCGAACAGCCCGGCCAGCACGCCGGCGCAGGCACCCAACAGCAGATAGAGTACGAATTCCATTCGTGGCCCCTGTGGAAAACAATCCGGCATGGTAACGGAAGCCAAGCCCGGCGCTCTAGTGAAGTCTGTGTCAGGTGATGGATCAGCTCCCCCGGCGCGGGTAGAGTGGCCAAAAACACAGGGGACAACCTATGTGCCTGATCGTATTCGCCTGGCAGCCGGGTACCGCTCGGCCGCTGATCGTCGCGGCCAACCGTGACGAGTTCCATGCCCGCCCGACCCAGGCCCTGGCGGCCTGGGCGGATGCACCGGGGGTGTACGCCGGGCGCGACCTGGAGGCCGGCGGCACCTGGCTTGGCGTAGGGCCGCAGGGGCGCTTCGCCGCGCTGACCAATATCCGCGACCCGCGCCAGGCGCTGGGGCCACGCTCGCGGGGCGAGCTGGTGGCGGCGTTCCTGCAGGGCGAACTGGGGGTAGAGGCGTATCTGGATCAGGTCGCTAGCCGCAGCGGGCAGTACTCCGGGTTCAACCTGCTGGTCGGGGATGCCGGGCAGCTGGGCTACCTGCATGCCCGGGAAGCGGCGCCGCGCTTGTTGGGGCCGGGGGTCTACGGGCTGTCGAATGCCGGGCTGGACACGCCGTGGCCCAAGCTGGTCAAGGCGCGCAGCGGTCTTCAGCAGTTGCTCGAATCAGCTGAACCGGAACAACTGATGCATTTGCTGGCCGACGGTGAGCCGGCTGCGGACAGCGAACTGCCGGAAACCGGCGTGGGGCTGGCCACCGAGAGGCTGCTGTCGAGCGTGTTCATCGCCAGCCAGAACTACGGGACGCGGGCGAGTACGGTGCTGATTGTCGATGACCGGGGGCGGCGGCGCATGGTGGAGCGCAGTTTCGGGCCGTTTGGCGGGCATCTGGGGGAGGTTGAAGTGCTGGTCTGATGGTTTCTGATCGCCTGTGCGGGCCTGGGGGGGGGGGGGGGGGGGGGGGAAAAAAAAAAAAAAAAAAAAAAAGAGGAGGGGGGACAAGAGCAA
>NZ_JBMOWQ010000265.1:0-16798 GCF_049310485.1 Pseudomonas sp. GZD-209 | reverse complement strand
TGCGGGCCTCTTCGCGGGTAAACCCGCTCCCACAGGGACCGCGCAAACCTGTGGGAGCGGGTTTACCCGCGAAGAGGCCGGCACAGGAAACCTCATGTTCAGAGGGTCTTGTTGGCCCCAGGCCCGATCATCCGCGCCAGCCCCAGGTTCTTCAGCGCCAGCTGCAGCGAGCTGTGGATAACCTGCGGGTTGTCATGGCTCATGGCGTCGACCAGCAGTTCCTTGGCCTTGCTCATGTTGATCTGGCGCAGCATCCATTTCACTTTCGGCAAGTTGGTGGCGTTCATCGACAGGCTGTCGAAGCCCATGGCCATCAACAGGATCGCCGCTGCTGGGTCGCCCGCCATTTCGCCACAGATGCTCACCGGCTTGCCTTCGCCATGGGCGTCGCGCACCACGGTGTTCAAGGCCTGCAGCACGGCCGGGTGCAGGTAGTCGTAGAGGTCGGCGACCCGCGGGTTGTTGCGGTCGACCGCCAACAGGTACTGGGTAAGGTCGTTGGAACCGACCGACAGGAAGTCCACCTGCCGCGCCAGCTCCTTGGTCTGGTACACCGCTGCGGGGATTTCCACCATCACGCCCACCGGCGGCATCGGCACGTCGGTGCCCTCGTCGCGGACTTCGCCCCAGGCCCGGTGAATCAGGTGCAGTGCCTCCTCCAGCTCGTGGATGCCGGAAATCATCGGCAGCAGGATGCGCAGGTTGTTCAGGCCCTCGCTGGCCTTGAGCATGGCGCGGGTCTGCACCAGGAAGATTTCCGGGTGGTCGAGGGTGACACGGATGCCGCGCCAGCCGAGGAACGGGTTCTCTTCCTTGATCGGGAAGTACGACAGCGCTTTGTCGCCACCGATGTCGAGGGTGCGCATGGTCACCGGCAGCGGGTGGAACGCCTGCAGCTGCTCGCGGTAGATCGCCAGTTGCTCCTTCTCGCTGGGGAAGCGCTGGTTGATCATGAACGGCACTTCGGTGCGGTACAGGCCGACACCCTCGGCGCCACGCTGCTGGGCACGCGCCACGTCGGCGAGCAGCCCGGTGTTGACCCACAGCGGCATGCGGTGGCCGTCCGGGGTTATGCACGGCAGCTCGCGCAGGGCGTCGAGCCCCTGGGCCAGCTGGCGCTCCTCCTCGACCACGTCGCGGTACTGCTTGCGCAGCACTTCGCCGGGGTTGGTGTACACCTCGCCCTTGTAGCCGTCGACGATCAGCTCGATGCCGTCGACCTTCGAATACGGCAGGTCGACCAGGCCCATGACCGTGGGGATGCCCATGGCCCGGGCGAGAATCGCCACGTGCGAGTTGCCCGAGCCAAGCACCGAGACCAGGCCGACCAGCTTGCCTTCCGGCACCTCGCCAAGCATGGCGGGGGTCAGCTCTTCGCTGACCAGGATGGTGTTGTCCTGATACACCAGCGACTGCGAACGGGCTTCCTGCAGGTAGGCGAGCAGGCGGCGGCCGAGGTCCTTGACGTCGGAGGCGCGCTCGCGCAGGTAGTCGTCGTCCATCAGTTCGAAGCGGTTGACGTGCTCGCCGACGACCTGGCGCAGCGCACCCTGGGCCCACTGGCCGGTCTTGATGACCTCGGTCACCTCGCCACCGAGGGCGGCGTCCTCGAGCATCATCAGGTAAACGTCGAACAGCGCGCGCTCTTCCGGGCGCAGCTGGGTGGCCAGCTTGGCCGACAGCTTGCGCATGTCTTCGCGCACGCCTTCGAGGGCGTTGTTGAACAGTTTGAGTTCGTTGTCGATGTCTTCGACGGTCTTGTCCGGCACCACTTCCAGATCAGCCGGCGGCAGCATCACCACGGCGCGGCCGACCGCAGCCCCTGGCGAGCCCGGCACTCCGACGAAGCGCGCCTCCTGGATGCCCTTGCCCTGGCGGCCCAGGCCGCGGATCGAGCCGGTGGCCTCGGCATGGGCGATAACCCCGGCGAGCTGGGCGCTCATGGTGACCAGGAAGGCTTCCTCGCCTTCATCGAACTGGCGGCGCTCTTTCTGCTGGATGACCAGCACCCCGACCACGCGGCGGTGGTGGATGATCGGTGCGCCGAGGAAGGAGGCGAATTTTTCTTCGCCGGTCTCGGCGAAGTAGCGGTAGCGGGGGTGGTCGGCGGCGTTTTCCAGGTTCAGCGGCTCTTCCCGGGTGCCGACCAGGCCGACCAGGCCCTCGTTGGGGGCCATGCTGACCTTGCCGATGGAGCGCTTGTTGAGGCCTTCACTGGCCATCAGCACGAAGCGGTTGGTCTCAGGATCGAGCAGGTAGACCGAGCAGACCTGGCTGCCCATGGCTTCCTTGACGCGCAAGACAATGATACCCAACGCCGTCTTGAGATCTTTGGCGGAGTTCACTTCCTGGACGATCTTGCGCAGCGTATTGAGCATGGCTCGGGGTCGGACTCCGTCGTCAGTCGCGCGTCAGCAGGCGCGGGGCTAGCTCTTTCAGGGCGCGTCGGTAGACCTCGCGCTTGAATGTCACCACCTGGCCCAGCGGATACCAGTAGCTGACCCAACGCCAGCCGTCGAATTCCGGTTTGCCAGTCAGGTCCATGCGCACCCGTTGCTCATTGCTCACAAGGCGCAGCAGGAACCACTTTTGCTTCTGGCCGATGCACAGCGGCTGGCTGTGGGTGCGCACCAGGCGCTGCGGTAAACGATAACGCAACCAGCCACGGGTGCAGGCAAGAATTTCCACATCGTCGCGCTCAAGGCCGACTTCTTCATTCAGCTCGCGGTACAGGGCGTCTTCCGGCGTCTCGTCAGGGTTGATGCCACCCTGGGGAAACTGCCAGGCATCCTGGTTGATCCGCCGAGCCCATAGCACCTGCCCGGCATCATTCGTAAGAATGATCCCGACATTGGGGCGAAAACCATCCGGGTCGATCACGGCAGCAACCTCGCAAACGCATGTCGCGGCATTGTTCCACAAAGCTTGCGAGCGCAGCAACGCGCCCGCCAAGCTTATGTGCAGCGAGGTGAAAACTCCGTATTGTGCGGGGCTTCCCGAGGGCTTCTGCGAGACATTCCCATGCGCCTGGCTTTATTCGATCTGGACAATACCCTCCTCGGTGGCGACAGCGACCACGCCTGGGGTGACTACCTGTGCGAACGGGGCATCCTCGACCCGGTCGCGTACAAGGCACGCAACGATGCCTTCTATCAGGACTACCTGCACGGCAGCCTGGACCTTTCGGCCTACCTGGCCTTCTCCATGGAAATCCTTGCCGCTACCGAACCGACACAGCTTGCGCAATGGCACCGCGAGTTCATGCGCGACTGCATCGAACCGATGATCCTGCCCAAGGCCCTGGCGTTGCTGCAGCAGCACCGCGAGGCCGGCGACCAGCTGGTGATCATCACCGCCACCAACCGCTTCGTCACCGCGCCCATCGCCCGCCGCCTGGGCGTGCGCGTGCTGCTGGCGACCGAATGCGAAACGCAGGACGGGCGCTATACCGGGCGCAGTACCGATATACCCTGTTTCCGTGAAGGCAAGGTGACGCGGCTGAACCGCTGGATGCTGGAGAACGGCTTCGACCTGGAAGACAGCTGCTTCTATAGCGATTCGATGAACGACCTGCCGCTATTGGAGCAAGTGACCCATGCAGTGGCGGTGGACCCGGACCCGAAGCTGCGCGCCGAGGCTGAGCGGCGGGGGTGGCCGGTGATTTCGTTGCGCGATTGAGCTCAAAAATGATCGCGGGGCAAGCCCGCTCCCACAGGTGGCGTGCAGGTCTTGAGCCTGTGAGATCCCTGTGGGAGCGGGCTTGCCCCGCGATCGAGTGCAACCGCCATTCAGACCGGTTTGGCGCCCATAAGCCCGGCGATGGACAGGAAGCACACGCCGCTGAACACCGCCAGCGCCAGGGTGAACTTCAACCCCACCACTTCGGCCTTGCGCAGCCGGTTCAAGCGCACCAGCAGCCACCACACTGCAAACGCGCCAACGGTGTAGATGACGCTGGACGCCAGCACCCAGGTCTGCCCCAGCGGCCAACCCACCAGATGCACCAGCCACCAGCCAGTGAACGGCATGCTCACCAGGCACAGGCCCATCAGCAGCCAGACGAACACCAGCGGCCGGCGCAGCAGTTTGGCGTAGGCCTCGGCATCGCCTTTGCGACGGGCGTAGCCGGTCCAGATTGCCAGGCCCAGTGCGCCCAGCAACAGCAGCGCGGTGGCGAGGATGTGCAGGGTCTTGAGGGTGGTCAGGTGTTCCATTTGTCGAGATTCCTTCTGCGGGCCATCCAGCATCGGGGGGGGGGGGGGGGGCCCCCCCCCCCCCCACGAACGAGAAGACGCACCCCCCCCACCAACCTCCCCCCAAACAAAGGCTTGGGAGCCACCCCCCCCCCCCCTCTTGGTGGGGGGGGTTGCTCTCCCCCCGCGATGACGTATTCAGCCCAAGAATAGCCGGTAAGCCGGGTTCTCGGTCTCGTCCCAATACGGGTAGCCAATCTTGGCCAGCGCCGCCGGCACCAGGTGACGCTCGTCTTCCGGCACCTGCAGCCCCGCCACCACGCGGCCATCGGCAGCGCCGTGGTTACGGTAGTGGAACATCGAGATGTTCCAGCGCCCGCCCAGCTTGTTGAGGAAGTTGAACAGTGCGCCCGGCCGCTCGGGGAATTCGAAACGCAGCACGATCTCGTCGCGGGCCCCGGCCGAGTGGCCGCCGACCATGTGGCGGATATGCAGCTTGGCCAGTTCGTTGTCAGTCAGGTCGATGACCGGGAAGCCTTGCTCGGTCAACTGCTGCACCAGTGCCGCACGCGGATCGGTGTCCGGATGGGTCTGCACGCCAACGAAGATGTGCGCCTCGTCCGAGGTGTGCTTGCGGTAGTTGAACTCGGTGATCTGGCGCTTGCCGATGGCCTCGCAGAAGGCCTTGAAGCTGCCCGGGCGCTCGGGGATGGTCACGGCAATGATCGCCTCGCGCTTCTCGCCCAGCTCGGCGCGCTCGGCGACATGGCGCAGGCGGTCGAAATTGACGTTGGCGCCGGAGTCGATGGCCACCAGGGTCTGCCCGGTCACGCCCTTGAGTTCGACGTACTTCTTGATCCCGGCCACGCCCAGTGCGCCGGCAGGTTCGGTGATCGAGCGGGTATCGTCGTAGATATCCTTGATCGCCGCACAGATCTCATCGGTGCTGACGGTAATCACTTCATCCACATGATGGCGGCAGATGTCGAAGGTGTGCTGGCCGATCTGCGCCACCGCCACGCCGTCGGCGAACAGCCCGACCTGCGGCAGCACCACGCGCTCGCCGGCAGCCATGGCGGCCTGCAGGCAGTTGGAATCGTCCGGCTCGACGCCGATCACCTTGATCTCAGGGCGCAGGTACTTCACGTAGGCGGCGATGCCGGCGATCAGGCCGCCGCCGCCGACCGGCACGAAGATCGCGTCCAGCTGGCCCGGGTGCTGGCGCAGGATCTCCATGGCCACCGTGCCTTGGCCGGCGATGGTGTGCGGGTCGTCATAGGGGTGGATATAGACGAAGCCCTTCTCGTCGACCAGCTTCAGCGAATAGGCCAGCGCCTCGGGAAATGAGTCGCCATGCAACACCACTTTGCCGCCGCGCGAGCGCACGCCCTCGATCTTGATCTCCGGGGTGGTCTTGGGCATCACGATGGTGGCCTTGATGCCCAGCTCACGGGCGGCCAGAGCCACGCCCTGGGCGTGGTTGCCGGCCGACGCGGTGACCACGCCGCGGGCCAGTTCCTCCGCGCTCAGCTGCGCCAGCTTGTTGTACGCCCCGCGGATCTTGAACGAGAACACCGGCTGCAGGTCTTCGCGCTTGAGCAGCACCGTGTTGCCCAGGCGCTTGCTCAGCTGGCCGGCGCTGTGCAGCGGGGTTTCGACGGCAACGTCGTAGACGCGCGAGGTGAGGATCTTCTTGACGTACTGTTCGAGCATCGGGAAAGCATCACTGGGCCGCGGGACAAGGCCTGGGAGTCTACCGCAGCGCTACGTCGGGCGACCACAGCAAAGCCGCGCGAGCCGTTATACTAGGCCCCTTTCGATTTCCGCCCAGCCCCTCCCGGAGCCCGCATGACCCAGGACCAACTCAAACAGGCCGTTGCCCAGGCCGCCGTCGACCTCATCCTGCCGAAACTGGATGAAAAGAGCGTCGTCGGTGTCGGCACCGGCTCTACCGCCAACTTCTTCATCGATGCCCTGGCTCAGCACAAGACCGCCTTCGACGGCGCCGTCGCCAGCTCCGAGGCCACCGCGCAGCGCCTGAAGGGCCATGGCATCCCGGTCTATGAGCTGAACAGCGTCAGCGAGCTGGAGTTCTACGTGGATGGCGCCGACGAAAGCGACGCCCACCTCAACCTGATCAAGGGCGGCGGCGCGGCCCTGACCCGCGAGAAGATCGTTGCGGCCGTGGCCAAGACTTTCATCTGCATCGCCGACGCCAGCAAGCTGGTACCGGTACTGGGCGCCTTCCCACTGCCGGTCGAAGTCATCCCCATGGCCCGCAGCCATGTGGCGCGCCAGCTGGTCAAGCTGGGCGGCGACCCGGTGTACCGCGAGGGCGTACTGACCGACAACGGCAACGTCATCCTCGATGTGCACAACCTGCAGATCACCGACCCTGTGGCGCTGGAAAGCCAGATCAACGCCATTGTCGGCGTGGTCACCAACGGCCTGTTCGCGGCGCGCCCGGCGGATGTGCTGTTGCTGGGTACCGCTGAAGGCGTGAAGACGCTCAAGGCCGAGTAAGCAGGTCAGACGCCATCGCGGGGCAAGCCCGCTCCCACGTTTCTGGACTGCCCCCAAGGGTTGGACTGGTGTTCAACTTCTTGGGGGCAGCCCATTTCCGTGGGAGCGGGCTTGCCCCGCGATCTGCTCAGCCCACCCCTTCAGTTGGCCGGCTGCTTGAACACATAGAACAGGTTCGGCTCACTGACCAGATAAAGGGTCCCGGCGTCATCCATCGCGATCCCTTCTGCCTGCGGCACGGTCTGCTGCAAGCCCTGGAAGCCTTTGCGCAATGACATCGTGCTTAGCGGCCTGCCCTTCACGTCCAGTTCCAGCACCAGACGCGACTCGTCCGACAGCGCCAGCAGATGCCCGCTGCGCTCGTCGTACTGCAGGCTCGACAGATCCCTCACGAACAACCGCCGGTCACGCTTGCGGTCCTGTACCACATGCACGGCGTAGGGTTTGTCGGGGTTGTCATGGGGAAAGCCATGCACCTCGTAGATCACCATCGGGTCCCGCTCCTTGGCCACGAACAGGCGCTTGCCTGCCGAGTCATAGGCCAGCCCCTCGAAGCCCTTGTTACCATTGAGGCCGATACCCAGGCTGAGCTGCTCGGCATCGTTGGCATCGAGAAACAGGGTGTCGTCATCCAGGCGCACACGGATCAAGCGCTGCTGGCGCTCATCGGTGATCACATAGGTGCCGGGGCCCACATACTCCACCGCTTCGGGGTCACCGAAGCCGGTCAGTGGAATCCGGCGCAGGATGCGCCCGTCCAGCGACAACTCGATCAGCTCGGACTTGGCATTGGTGACGGTGAACAGGCTCTTGCGGTCGGGATCGTAGGTCAGCGCCGAGATATCGTCGTCCAGCCCGGCGACAGGCTGGGCCTCGAGCACCACCTGGTAACGGTCCAGGCCCATGCTCTGTTGCGCGGGCTGCCACCAGGTCTTGAGGTTGAACCAGCCGCGCTCGAACAGGCGGAACTCGTGCCCTGCCACGCCGGCGAAAAGCAGCAGAACAGAGGCGGTGACAGCAAAAATCAGACGGCGGCTAGGGCGCATGGGGGCAAACTCGGCAAAATGAGCACGAATCTAACCACTACCAACTGAAGCAAAGCTTAATGCCAGCGTAGTGCTCCCCTGAGCGCGCGTCAGTGCTTCTTGAAGCGATAGAACAGGTTGGGCTCGCTGACAAAATACAGGTTGCCCTGCTCGTCCATGGCCACGCCCTCTGCCCGGGGGATACGGTCCTTGAGGCCATTGAAACCGCCGAGCAGGGTCATGAAGCTGACCTGCTCACCCTTTTCATCGAGCTCAAGCAGCATGTTGGAGTCCGCCGACAGCACCAGCAGGTGGCCGGTGCGGGGGTCGACACCCAGCGCGGAGAGGTTGCGCAGGTCGAGTTCGTCACTGGCCAGCGGCTGCTTGTCGCCCTTCAGCGGGCTGCGCCCATCGGTGCTCCAGACGTACAGCTGTGGCGGCCGCTCTTCGCCAATCACCAGGCGCTGGCGCATCGGGTCCCAGACCGCCGCTTCGAAGCCCTTGTTGCCATTGCCTTCATCGCCCAGGTCGTAACTGTGGAAGTCGGCGCGGTTCAGCGACGTGGTGCTGGCGTCCACCTTGACCAGGGTCAGGTCATGGTTGCGCTCGTCGACGATGGCGATCTGGCCATCCTCCAGCACCGCTACGCCTTCCGGGTTCGACCAACCTGCCAGCGGCATCTTGCGCAGCACATCGCCTTCAAGCGTCAACTCGACCAGGAAGGGGTGCTTGCCCATCACCGCGAACAGGGTGCGGGTGTGCGGGCTGTACGCCAGGTCAGAGGCCTCGTCCCGCTCCATGCCCGGTAGCGGTTTGGCGTCGATGTCCACCACATAGTCCGGCAGCCAGATGCTTTCCTGGCGTTCAGCCTGGGTCTCGAAGCGTTCCTTTATCCACAGCAGCCCTCGGTCATCCCAGTGCATGGCCACGGCCAGGCCATAGCCGATCAGCGCCAAGGCAGCGAGCCAGGCCGGCCAGCGCAGCAGCGCGTGACGTTTACGGGAGGGCGGAACAGGAGCGGTGGACGGGATAGCCATTGGCGGGGTCCTGATGATGAGCCGTGATGTCTTCCTTAACGTCGGCAAGTGAACATGAAACTGCGGATTATCCGGATCGTTTGTGAAAAAAACGACAAATGCCATCAGGTGATGGCCACACGACGGCAGCAGGGCTGCCGTCGCGTCTGCGCAGTCAGAGCACGCGGCCTTCGAACCGGCTGACGCCCGGAAGTTCCAGGACCAGCTCGTCACCGACATTGAACGGCCCCACGCCCGCCGGGGTGCCGGTGAGAATCACGTCGCCCGCCTGCAGCGAGAAGTTCGCCGCCATGTGCTGGATCATCGGCACGATCGGGTTGAGCATCAGCGCGCTGTTGCCGTCCTGGCGCACTTCGCCATTGATGGTCAGGCGGATGCCGATGTCGGTGAGGTCCTCGAAGGTACCCGCCGAAACGAACGGCGGCAGTACACAAGCGCCGTCGAAACTCTTGCACAGCTCCCACGGCAGGCCCTTTTCCTTCAACTTGGCCTGCAGGTCGCGCAGGGTCAGGTCCAGCGCCGGGGCGAAGCCGGAAATGGCGTCGAGCACTTCCTCTTCGGTTGGGTGCGGCGACAGCGACTTGCCCAGCAACACGGCGATTTCCGCCTCGTAGTGCACCGAACCGCGCTCGGTAGGGATCTTGAAGCCGCC
The DNA here is from genome assembly GCF_049310485.1 of Pseudomonas sp. GZD-209. NCBI lineage: Bacteria > Pseudomonadati > Pseudomonadota > Gammaproteobacteria > Pseudomonadales > Pseudomonadaceae > Pseudomonas > Pseudomonas sp. GZD-209. The sequence continues at coordinate 7,368 of NZ_JBMOWQ010000265.1, read as the reverse complement.
CTCGAGGGGCACCACGCAACTGCCCGGTTTGATGAACAGTAGCGGCTCGCTGGGGATTGGGTTGTCCAGTTCCTTGGCATGTTCGGCGTAGTTGCGGCCGATGCACACCACCTTGCCCAGCGGGAAGTGGATGCGCGTGCCGTCTACGTACTGGTGCTGGTAACTCATGGCCGACTCCTGTGAACACTGCTTTTTATTCGGGAGCGAAGATCTTACCCGGATTCATGATGCCGTTCGGGTCGAACACCGCCTTGATCGCCTTCATGCAGGCAATTTCATCCGGCGAGCGGCTGTAGCCCAGGTAATCACGCTTGGTCATGCCCACGCCGTGCTCGGCGGAGATCGAGCCGTGGTAGCGCTGGACGATCTCGAACACCCACTTGTTGACCTTGGCGCACGAGGCAAAGAAGTCGTCCTTGCTCATGTGCTCGGGCTTGAGAATGTTCAGGTGCAGGTTGCCGTCGCCGATGTGGCCGTACCAGACCACTTCGTAATCCGGGTAGTGCTCGGCGACGATGGCATCGATATCGCGCAGGAACGCCGGCACCTTCGACACGGTGACCGAGATGTCGTTCTTGTACGGGGTCCAGTGGGAGATGGTCTCGGACAGGTATTCGCGCAGCTTCCACAGGTTCTTCAGCTGCGTCTCGCTCTGGCTCATCACCCCGTCCAGCACCCAGCCCTGCTCGACGCAGTGCTCGAAGGTGGCAAGCGCTTCGTTGGCCACCTGCTCGGTGCTGGCTTCGAACTCCAGCAAGGCATAGAACGGGCAGTCCGTCGCGAAAGGCGCGGGCACATCGCCACGGCCCATGATCTTGGCCAGGCCTTTATCGGAGAAAAACTCGAACGCGGTGAGGTCCAGCTTGCCCTGGAAGGCGTGCAGCACCGGCATGATCGCATCGAAATCCGGCGTGCCCAGCACCATCGCCGTGAGGTTGCGCGGCGCGCGGTCCAGGCGCATGGTTGCCTCGACCACAAAGCCCAGCGTGCCTTCGGCGCCGATGAACAACTGGCGCAGGTCGTAGCCGGTAGCGTTCTTGATCAGGTCTTTATTGAGCTCGAGCAGTTCGCCCTTGCCGGTGACCACCTTCAGCCCGGCGACCCAGTTGCGGGTCATGCCGTAGCGAATGACCTTGATGCCGCCGGCGTTGGTGCCGATATTGCCGCCGATCTGGCTGGAGCCACTGGAGGCGAAATCCACCGGGTAGTAAAGGCCCTGGTCCTCGGCGAACTGCTGCAACTGGCGGGTAATCACACCTGGCTGGCAGACCACGGTGCGGTCGAACTCATTGAAGGCGAGGATCTGGTTCATGTTGTCGAAGGCCACCACCACTTCGCCGTTGGCAGCGACCGCGGCACCCGACAGGCCAGTGCGCCCGCCTGACGGCACCAGGGCGACCTTGTGCCGGTTGGCCCAGGCGACGATGGCCTGCACTTGCTCGGTGGTCTTGGGGAAAACGATGGCGCTCGGCGCGGGCGGGTAATGCTTGGTCCAGTCCTTGCCATAGGCGTCGAGCGAGGCCGGGTCGGTAAGCACCTTGCCTGGGTCGACCAGGGTCATCAGCTCTTCAATTAATGCAGGCTGGGTCATCGCTGGAACCCTCGACTTATTCATAGTCACCCTGAGTACTCTTCACCTGTCGGGATAAGCTCAGATTGAGTCGCGTATGCTAGCATAGCCCTCCCGTTGTTCGTGCTAAGGCCGACGCCGCGCCGCTTCAACCCCCCTCGCCATTTTTCTCCGGGATACAGGTTTACGCAGATGAGCAAGACTTCTCTCGACAAGAGCAAGATCAGGTTCCTTCTTCTTGAAGGCGTCCACCAGAATGCGGTGGATATCCTCAAGGCTGCCGGGTACAGCAACATCGAATACCTCACCGGCTCGCTGCCGGACGCAGAGCTGAAGGAAAAGATCGCCGATGCCCACTTCATTGGCATCCGCTCGCGCACCCAACTGACCGAAGAGGTCTTTGACTGCGCGAAAAAACTGGTCGCGGTCGGCTGTTTCTGCATCGGCACCAACCAGGTCGACCTGGGCGCAGCCCGCGAGCGCGGCATCGCGGTGTTCAACGCACCGTACTCCAACACCCGTTCGGTCGCCGAGCTGGTGCTGGCCGAAGCCATCCTGCTGCTGCGCGGCATCCCTGAGAAGAACGCTTCCTGCCACCGTGGCGGCTGGATCAAGAGCGCGGCCAACTCCTTCGAGATCCGTGGCAAGAAGCTGGGCATCGTCGGCTACGGCTCGATCGGCACCCAGCTGTCGGTACTGGCAGAGAGCCTGGGCATGCAGGTCTACTTCTACGACCCGCTGACCAAGCTGCCGCTGGGTAACGCCACCCAGATCACCAGCCTGAATGAACTGCTGGGCCTGGCCGACATCGTCTCGCTGCACGTTCCCGAGCTGCCATCCACCCAGTGGATGATCGGCGAGAAGGAAATCCGCGCGATGAAGAAGGGTTCGATCCTGATCAACGCCGCCCGTGGCACCGTGGTCGAGCTGGATCACCTGGCCGCCGCGATCAAGGACAAGCACCTGATCGGCGCCGCCATCGACGTGTTCCCGGTCGAGCCGCGCTCCAACGATGAAGAGTTCGAAAGCCCGCTGCGTGGCCTGGACAACGTGATCCTGACCCCGCACATCGGTGGTTCCACCGCCGAAGCCCAGGCCAACATCGGCCTGGAAGTGGCCGAGAAGCTGGTCAAGTACAGCGACAACGGTACTTCCGTGTCGTCGGTCAACTTCCCTGAAGTGGCCCTGCCGGCGCACCCAGGCAAGCACCGCCTGCTGCACATCCACGAGAACATCCCGGGCGTGCTCAGCGAAATCAACAAAGTGTTCGCCGAAAACGGTATCAACATCTCCGGTCAGTTCCTGCAGACCGACGAGAAAGTCGGTTACGTGGTTATCGACGTCGACGCCGAGTACTCGGACCTGGCCCAGGAAAAACTGCAGCACGTCAAAGGCACTATCCGCTCGCGCGTACTGTTCTAAGTTTGCTGGCTGCATGAAAAAGGGAGGCCCAGGTGGCCTCCCTTTTTTATTGGCGATTTGAACTCGATCCTGTGGGAGCGGCTTCAGCCGCGAAACCGGCAACGCGATTGATGGCACCCGCTTTGCGGGTGATCGCGGCTAAAGCCGCTCCTACAGGCCCGGCGCCGGCCTTACTTGACGTTGACGGTAATCTTCTGCGACTCGACGCTCGGCTTGAACGGCACGTGGTACTTGTCGCCCAGCACCAGTTGCAGGGTGTGCTTGCCTGGGGTGAGGGTAATGGTCGCCTCGGTCTGCGCCTTGCCGAAGTGCAGCACCTGCGGGCCGGCCGGCAACGGAGCGTTGTTCTCGGGCATCAGGCTGGTCGGCAGCGGCATGTCGGCCACTGGCGCCTTGTCGACATCCACCAGCAGATGGTGATGGCCGCTGTGCGCGGTCTGGTCACCGGCAGGCTTGAGGGCAATACCCTCGATACCGAACTTGACGGTGAAGGTCTGGTCGACCGTGGCGCCGTCGGCGGGGGAAACGATGAAGACCTTGGCGCCTTCCGGTGGCTGCTCGCTCTTGAGTGCATCCGCGGCACTGGCGAACACCGACGCCCCCATCAGCAGACCGGCAACGGCAGCACGCGAAAATAGGCTTTTCATTCACTTCTCCTGTCATTCACTTCAATTGACCGCTATCACTAAAACCAAGCAAAGCGGTATTCACCATAGTTCATCTGCGCCGGAGAAGGTTCAGAAAAGCGCTACAGAAATAGTTGCAATGGCGTTAAACATTACCCAGGTCCTGGGGTCATAGGCTGCGTTCGACCGGGCGAGGAACAAGCTGCGGCGAATGACATTCACCTGCCATACAAATAAGGGGCTTTCATGCGTTTGACCATTGGCGTACTGCTGGCAGTACTGTTCTGCCCACTGGCCCAGGCCGAACTGATCGACGAAATCAACGACCGCGGCGAACTGCGCATTGCCGTGCTGAGCGACACGCCGCCCTATGTGCTTAAAGAAGACCAGCACCTGACCGGCTTCGAAATCGAGCTGGGCCAGGCCCTGGCCAAAGAGCTGGATGTGCGCGCCGAGTTCGTGGAAGCCACGCCTGAAGATGTTTTGCCAGGTGTCGTCAGCGGCAAGTACGACATTGCCTTCAACAAGCCTCAGCCTGAACTGGACCCGGAACTGGTAACCAGCCAGCCATTCAGTACCCCGCACCTGGTGATCCCCTTCCAGAAAGGCAACCCGGCCTTCGAGAGCGCCGTGAACAATGCCTTGAAGCGGATCGAGAGCGATGGCCGGCTGGCAGCGCTTGAACAGAAATGGCTGCAGAGCCAAGCGCAGAAGTGAGCCCCTGCTGACGCTGGCGCCTACAACAGGCTTGCCAGCGCCCGTTCGGCCTCGCTCAACTCCAGCTCGCTGAACACCTGCACCCCTTCACGCCGCAACAACGCCGTGGTGACGCCCTCGCCCGCTACTTTCACCCCGGTGAAAGTGCCGTCGTAGGTCTGCCGGTTACCGCACGACGGGCTGCCGGACTTGAGCACCGCCACCCGGATGCCATGCCGGCGAACCAGTGCCAGCGCCAATTGCGCCCCGGCCATGAACGCCGCGCTGACATCTTCGCCGCTGGCCGTCAGCACCTGCGCCTGCCCGTCCAGCACCTGGCCACCCTGCCCGCCCGGGATTTCCGCTGCAGGGCGGGGCGTCGGCAGGCCGCCGGCCACTTCCGGACACAGCGGTACTACCCGGCACTCGGCCTGCCAGCGCTGCAGCAGGTCGGGGTGGCCGCTGGCACGCCCGTCGTAGCGCACCGGCTGGCCCAGCAGGCAGGCGCTGACCAGGACTTTCGGCAGCTCAGAACGGGTCATTGCCACGGCGGCGGAACCAGCCCGTCAGCGACAGGCGCTCGCGCCCGGCCGGGAGGACTTCATGGGGAATGGCGCCAGAAAGGAACACCACCAGGCTGCCGGCGATCGGCTGCACGTCATGCTCGACATCGCCGTCGAGGAACATGCGCAGCTGCCCGCCATCGTCCGGCTGCCAGCCTTCATTGAGATAGAACACGGCAGACACGGTACGCCGGTCGTCGTCGCGGAAGCGATCAAGATGGCGGCGGTAGAAGGCCCCCGGCGGGTACAGGGCAAAATGGCACTCGAAATCCTCGAGCCCGAGGAACAACCCCTGGTTGATGGCCTGGCGCAGGCTGTCCATGGCCCCCAGGTAAAGGTCGCAGGCCTCGGATTCACCAGGGTCGATCCACTGGATCTGGTCGCCACGGATCGCCTCGCGCACTTCCTGCGCGGCGCCGCGCCCCACCCCGGCAGGGTTGAGTTCGCCTTCGGCATAACGGCGCCGGCACTCGAGCGCGAGCTGACGCGACAGCCCGTCGGGTAGAAAGAGGGTTTGCTGCGACCAGCCACGGGTGGCCAGGTCGTCGACGATTGCCGACAGCATGGGATGTTCGCAAGGATTGTGCATGGCGCATCATAGCCATTCAGCCTGCCCGCGCACAGCGCCACTTGGTCAGGAAGCGCCCCTGGCGACTCGACAAAGCCCCGCCATGCCAAGGACAATGGCGGCCTGACGACAGGAGTCCTGAATGCGCCGTCTGTTTTCCCTGCTTCTGCTGATGATCTGCACCATGCCTGTCTGGGCAGACAACCTCGATCAGCTGTACAAGGCCGCCGGCTGGCCCGACCAGCGCGCCCATTTCAACGATGCCGTGAGCGCCGCCCAGCAGCGCTACCGCAACAGCTTGCCGCCTGCGGTTTACCAGGCGCTGGTCAACAACAGCAACCAGCGCTTCCAGGCCCAGGCCATGGACCGCCGCGCCCAGGCGCAGTTGCGCAGCACCCTCAAGAACCCGGCACCGGCCCTGGCCTTCTTCCAGTCGCCGCTGGGGCGCAAGGTGGTGGCTGCCGAGCTGCTGGCCACGCGCAAGGACCAATTGGCCAAGAACGCCAAGGGCCTGCCGAAGATCCAGGCCAGCGACAATCGTCAGCTGATCATCGGCCACCTGGCGCAGGCGCTGCCCGCGCGCGAGGCCGGTGCGGAAGTCAGCCTGGCCATCGCCGGGGTGGCCGCCGACAGCCTTAGCTCGATGATCCCCGGCCTGTTCGGTGGCGGTCAGACGCAGAACCTGCTCGACGGCCAACGCCAGCGCCTGATGAACCAGGTCGGCGAAGACCTCGACAACACCCTGTTATATGTCTATCGCGACCTGTCGGACGCCGAGCTGGAACAGTTCTCCACCTTCGCCGAGTCACCGGACGGCCAGGCCTATTACAAAGCGGCGGTAAGCGCGGTGCGCGCCGCCCTCGCCGTGGGCCAGAACGCCAACGACCTGAACTGATTAGCCCAGGCGCTGGCCAATGAAGTCGAAGTAGCGCTGGCGGATGCCCGGCAGCTCGTTGGCCAGGTGGTGCCGGGCCTCGGGCAGCATCAGGATCTGCGGCTCGGCGAACTTGGCCTTGAGCACCTTGAGGTTGTACGGCCAATCCACCGTGGCATCCGCCTCCCCCTGTACGATCAATGGCCGCCGCGCGCTCTGCGGCGCGGCCTCGATGCGCCTTACCCATTTCATCAATGCGCCGACCCAGGCGGTCGGCAGGCGCCGTGGCTGTAGCGGGTCGGCCTCCAGGAACGGCAGGAACGCCGGGTCGTTGGTGTTCTCGCTGAAGCGCCGTTCGATGCCGTTGACGAAGTGGCGCAGCACCCGGTAGCTCAGCTTCGACCAGCCCCAGGCGCGCGGGCGCACCAGCGGTGCCAGCAGGATCACCTCACCGTCGGCCGGGCTCTGCCCGGCGCAATGCAACAGGTGATCGACCACGATCGCACCGCCCGTGCTTTGCCCGCACAGGTGCCAGGGGTGCGGCAGTTCGAGCTGGCGCGCCTGCTCGAACAGCGCATCGAGGGCCTGCTGGTAGAGGGCGAAGTCATCGATGCTGGCCCGCTCGCCGCTGGACAGCCCATGCCCCGGCAGGTCACAGCTGATCACCACATAGCCCTGTGCCAATGCCCACTCGATGACATGCCGGTACAGGCCCATGTGGTCGTAGTAGCCGTGCAGCATGAACAGCGTCGCCACCGGCTGGGCGGGCAGCCAGACCTGGCCGACCAGCTCGAACCCCGCCGCGCAAAAGCCGCCAAGCCAGCTCGGCACGCCCAGGTCCAGGCCGTAGAAGCGCTGGTAGTCGCGGGCTTGAGCGGACAGCGGTTGACGTTCGGCAAGCGGCGCCAGGCTGGCGCGCAACAGGTCGGGCTGGAAAGCGGCAGGCATCGGTACATCCACAACGAGGCAAGTATTGATCTGGGATATTCAGCTTATGGCAGCGCCGTGGCAAGCTGGCGCACGACCCAAGGCCAACTCGTCCCTGTGGG
>NZ_JBMOWQ010000264.1:0-25303 GCF_049310485.1 Pseudomonas sp. GZD-209 | reverse complement strand
GCGCCGAGATCTCCACCACCCAGGTGTGGGAACGCGGCGGTCTGCACGTGCGCTACGCCATCGCCCGCATGGGCCAGGAGCGTTTCATGCTGGTGCAACCGCTGGCGGGCAACCTCAAGGTGCTGCTGGACGAGCACGGCGAAGGCATGATCTACCGCCATTGCTACTCGACGCCGGACATCGAAGTGGCCTATGACCAGTTGCTGGCCAACGGCGTGCAGCCAGAGAACGAGAATGGCCAGCCGCTGGCACGCAGTGACCTGCAATCGCCGGCCGGGGCGCGGATCATCTGGTTGCCCAAGCGCTTTGGGCATTTTTCCATCGAGATCATCGAGGAACAGGCTTTGGAGGCGTTCATCGAGGGGGCGTTTGCCTGAAGTGCTGCTGAGTGCCGTCCACGGCGACGCCTTTATCGCTAACTTTCTCGACACCTGTGCCTGCTGGCTGTAAAGAAATGCGAGGCTCCGATAGCCGCGCGTTTTGACCATAGTCACCATTAATTGCCCGCGCGGTATGAAGGCCTATGCCCTCCAATGGGTGCTGAATGCGCTGGAGGTATTGCGCAAATAGCATCCTGACCAAGGCTATTTTCAGCTTGTCATGGCCTAGCAGTCAGGAAGGATGTTCTTCTTGAATGGCCAAGTGCTGACTAACAACGGGCAGTGGATGCGGGGCTGTTGTAAAGCAGGTATCAAAGCCGATTTCAGCACGCGTCAGAAACCTGGGGGCAGGCCGACGCGGGTAATGCCCTGGAAATCGCCGGGGTTCGCTTCCATCCAGAGCGCTTCGCGCAGGATTGTGATGCGCACCCGCAGTTATCCAGTTGCACCGTTTACGCACAGATGAAACCCGCAGGTACCACAGAGTCAACAGCTGCGCTGTGCGCCGATTGGCTCGACCAACGCGTCACGGCCGTGGTCACTCTGGACCTGGGCCTTTTGCGGGGGCTGACCGATCAAAGCCTGGCCGCCCTGCCGGTACCCGCCCTGGTGATCGCAGCGGGCGTGCCGTCGCGTGAACTTCGCGCTGAACTGGAATCGGCCAACCTGGCAAAACGCCTGCCCGCTGCGTCCAGTCGTTACGTCGAGATCAGCGACGCCAGCCATTTCACCGTCATGTCGATGTGCAAGCCGGGCGCGCAGTCAGTGCTCGAAGCAGAAGTACCGGGGGATGGCATCATTTGCCGGGATGGCGAGAACGGCCGTGCTCGGGGGTAATTCAGCAGCACGTTGCATCGGTGATAGGCGAGTTTCTGGCAAAATCGCCGGGCTACAGAAAAGTTAATCTTTAAATTCAAAGCATTGGTTTGCCGCGACTCCATGAAAACACGGTAGCCGACCACACTCTTTCTGATCGTTGGCCTGGGATGAGCGTTGGGCCGAAAGCGGCCATTGCGGAGGCCACTGGTGGTCAGCTTTTGTCGAGGCTGACCGGACACCACGCTTAAGCGTTGCCAGGCGCCCCCCAGTCGACACGTCTGCTTCGGTAACATAGGGCGCACCAACGCGAATGGCCACCTCACCAAGTCAATCGACGAGCGGATAGCTGATTCCAGCCCAACAGTAGATTTGCGTACGCGCATCTCGAAGTATCGTCTACGCTCGTAGAGAAGGATCTTGAGCGCCATCTGTAGCGTGAATGGGCTGTTCCGCTTGGGCTAGTTTCTATTATTAAATAGAATTTCCTAGACGGGGTAGGGATAGTAATGACCACTTTCGATATCGTAGGACTGCTCGGAGCGATCGCAGGTCTTTCTATGGTGCTGGGAGGGATCTGGCTGGTCGCCAAAGGTGCAATAACAATGGCTGCCACACCAGCAACCGATGCGATCACTATTGAATGGAAACGTCAGTTCAGAATTAATACTCAGGTCCCAGGTGTCGCATTCTTTTTGGTGGGCCTTCTATTCATTGCGCTGTCACTGGCCTACCTTAAACCTAAAGACCTAGAGCCTATAGAGTTCGAAGGCGAGATAAAAAACCTTAAAGGCCGGGTCTCGGTAATTGTTCGCCCCGTCAGCTGGGGACTAGCGGATAGCGACAACGGCGTAATAGCTGGACGCGTTTATCCAGACTTGTCCGTTCTGGTAGTACAGATTACGGCCGCTGGCTACAAAACTCTAACAACACCTGTAAAAATCACTGACGAGGGTCGATTGATCGCCAAAATCGGAGCCATCGAATTAACGCCCAGTGATGTAACAGAGTCCGATTTGGAAAAGCAGATCTCGCCACTACCTTTCACGCTCCCTCCCGTATCAGAAGTTAAAATCGGTAAATTCGGTGCCCCACTATGAGAAAATTAAGGCTCGCTTTGATTATTTTCTGGGCCATGTTTGCCTTTACCTATGGACCGGTGGTTACTGCGGAGGCGATGGTGCCGGTACAAGGACAACTTGTCTCTAGAGCGAGAGGCCCTGTGCCAGGGATTACCGTATTTCTGGTTCATCCGGCATTTGGCAGGAGCACCCCCTCTTTCACAAATGAATACGGTGTTTTTGGCTGGAGTGAGATACCTGTCAGCCCAGCACCTTATTATATAGAAATGTATTGGAATCAAACCATCATATATAGACAAATGATCATGATTGGCGCCCCCGTGGTATTACCACCCATATTTCTATAGTTCGATACCCACCTTGAAAATATTGAACAGCCATAGACGAACATTACCAACCGTGCTCGCACCATGCTCCGACTTTAGGTTACGCCCAAACTTAGTACCCACCACTACAGATCTGGCTATTGGTTGACATTCACTGTTTTAGACTTAGACACATGAACAGCCTTTGAATTTCCAGATAGATCGAACTCTTTCTTTTTAGCAGATAGCAGCCGCCCACCAGCGGTCGTTTTAAGTCGGCTGGAGCCCACTACACGTGCCAATGAGCATCCATTCCATGCCGAAACTTCAGCCCTCTAGGGTTTGTACGAAAAGTGTGGTCATCCAACGTTGTGGGAGCGGCGGTGCGCCGATGCGACTTGCCCCGCGATCTGCCGCAACGCGGCAGCAAAGCCGGAATTCGCGGCGTCTTTGACACTATTCGATATCGAGTACAGGAGCGTTTCGCACTCCATCGCGGGGCAAGCCCGCTCCCACAAAACTTTTCGTACAGAGCCTAGGCTCCTGTCCCCAAACAGTGACCCTACCCTTATCGAGCCCGTTGCCTATGCCAAGCACGCGCACGCTGTCGGCCTTGTTGCTGTTGCTCAGTCCAGTAACCTCACCCTGCCCCCTGGCCAGCGAACGCTCAGCCCCTGCCAGAAGCAACAAGGTCTCCACCCAACTGATCGAAACAGCCTCGCAGCAATATGCCAATGGTCATCCCGGCCAAGCCGCAGCAACCCTGGAACGCGCCCTGCAAATCCAGCCGAACAATCCCGCCACCCTGCACTACCTCGATGTGCTACGCCTTCAGCAGGGTCAATACCAACAAGCCGAAACCCCGGCTTTGCGCTCCAACTTTCGGGCAGGCGCCAATCAGGCCTTGCGCAATCGTAATCTGCAACTCATTACAGCGGCGCGGAATGCTCGACGCACAGGCGTTGCGCCAACCAAAGCAGTGGAAGTCGCCGGGTTGAACATCGCCGCCACCAGCCCATCCAAACCACCTTTGCAGCGCGTTGCGCAGCGGCAACCGGTTGAACCCACCGCAGCCACCCAGAACAGCTAGGGGTTTTAGATATCGCGAGGTTTGCGCCCACCTTCCGGCAAATGCCGCATATGGTTTCTAGACCGACCGCCAGGCCATCAACCCGCGCCGAGATCTCCACCACCCAGGTGTGGGAACGCGGCGGTCTGCACGTGCGCTACGCCATCGCCCGCATGGGCCAGGAGCGGTTCATGCTGGTGCAACCGCTGGCGGGCAACCTCAAGGTGCTGATGGACGAGCACGGCGAAGGCATGATCTACCGCCATTGCTACTCGACGCCGGACATCGAAGTGGCCTATGACCAGTTGCTGGCCAACGGCGTGCAGCCAGAGAACGAGAATGGCCAGCCGCTGGCACGCAGTGACCTGCAATCGCCGGCCGGGGCGCGGATCATCTGGCTGCCCAAGCGCTTTGGGCATTTTTCCATCGAGATCATCGAGGCGCAGGCGTTGGAGGCGTTCATCGAGGGGGCGTTTGCCTGACTGGCCTCATCAGCCTGGCAGCGCGTCCTGTAGGAGCGGCCTTGTGCCGCGAAAGGGCTGCGCAGCAGCCCCAGCAATCCATGTGGTAACGCTGGGGCCGCTTTGCGGCCCTTTCCGGCCGGTCCGGCGCCCCGGCAAGGCCGCTCCTACAGAGAACCCAAGCGTGTAGCCGATAGTAAAAGGGAAGGCATCCTTGCCCTCCCCTTCACATGTCACACGTACCGTGTTTCTGCCGATGCACGCCTCACGTCAGCAGGAAATCCGCCGCCGTCACACTGGTCGCATCCCCCACCCCCACCAAGCGAATGGTGTCGGTGGCACCAGCGAAGCTGACCAGGGTATCGGCCCCCACATCGGCGATGGTCACGTTGGCGGCAAAGGTCGCCGCCGTGATGTTCATCGCCGAGATGTCCAGCCGGTCCTGGCCGCCTGCCGGGGCAGCATCGAAGCCGAACACCTGGTCGTTGCCGAAGCCTGCGGCGAACACGAAGACATCGTTGCCGTCGAGCGCTACCAGCGAGTCGTTGCCCGCCCCGCCGGTGACCGTGTCGTTGCCCGCGCCGCCATCGATGAAGTCATCGCCGGCCCCGCCCAACAAGGTGTCGATGCCGCCACCACCAAGCACGGTGTCGTTGCCGTCACCGCCCTCCAGTCGGTCGACCCCCATGCCGCCATCGAGGTTGTCGTTGCCCACCCCGCCCAACAAGGTGTCATCGCCATTGCCGCCGCTTAGCGCGTCGTCGCCGGCACCGCCATCGAGGGTGTCATTGTTGCCACCGCCGTTGAGGGTGTCGTTGCCGAGGCCGCCGAACAACTGGTCGTTGCCGGCGTCGCCATTGAGCGTGTCGTTGCCGGCGTTGCCGTTGAGGGTATCGTCGCCACCGGCACCACTGAGGGTGTCGTTGCCGGCCCCGCCGGTGATGACGTTGGCGAGGTCGTTGCCGGTACCTGCGAAGTTGCCGACCCCGGTGTAGGTCAGGTTCTCGACGTTGGCGGTCAGCGCGTAGCTGCCCAGCGAGGTGCGCACGGTATCGATACCACCGCCGGCGGCCTCGACCACCACATCGTTGCCGGCATCGATCACATAGGTATCGTTGCCGGCGCCGCCCACCAGCCGGTCATCACCCGCACCGCCATTGAGCGTGTCGTTGCCGCTGCCGCCGGTGATGGTGTTGGCCAGCGCGTTGCCGCTACCGGTGAAACTGGCACTGCCGGTGTAGGTGAGGTTCTCGAGGTTGTTGCCGAGCACGTAGCTGGTCAGGCTGGTCTGCACCAGGTCGACACCGCCGCCGGCCGCTTCGGTGACGCTGTCGCCGAGGTTGTCGACCACGAAGGTGTCATTGCCGGCACCGCCGTTCATGGTGTCGGCGCCCAGCCCGCCGTTGAGGACATCGTTGCCGTCCTCGCCGTTGAGCACGTCGTCACCGTCGCCGCCGTTGAGCGTGTCGTTGCCGACGCCGCCGAACAGCTGGTCGAACCCGGCCAGGCCATTGAGCGTGTCGTTACCGCCGAGGCCCAGCAGCACATCGTTGCCCACCGTGCCGTTGAGGGTGTTGGCCGCGTTGGTGCCTTGCAGCACGATACCCGGTATCACCGCCACCGCCGCCGTGGCCGCCGAGATCACTACCTCCTGTTTGCCGAAGCCGTCGGTGTAGCGCACGATCACCCGCAGTTGCTGATTGCCCTGGGCCAGGCCCGGAGTGAAGCTGGCTGTCGTGGCGCCGGCGATGTCGTTGAAGTTGCCGCCCAGCCCCTGCTGCCACTGGAAGCTGAAGGCGCCCAGGCCGTCGAGGTCGGCGATGCTGCCGGTCAGCGCGGTCAGGGTCTGGCCCTGGTCCGGTGTGGTGTCGCTGATCAGCACCGCGCCGGTTGGCGCGTCGTTGACGTTGAGCACCGGCAGCGTCGGGTCGGAGGTCGCCACCTCGGCCACGCCGAAGTCATCCACGTAGTGCACCAGCACGCGTATCTGCTGGCCGACCTGGGCCTGGCCAAGGGTGAAGCTGGTGCCGGTGGCACCGGCGATGTTCACCCAGCCCACGCCCACGTTCGATTGCCACTGCACGCTGAACTGCGGGTTGCTCAGGCCATCGGCGTCGGCGATGGCCGCAAGGTTGGCGGTGAGCACCTGGTTCTGCACCGCCAGCCCGGCCACGGCCGGCCCTGCGCTGGGGGCGCTGTTGGCTGAGGAGTCGACGATTTCCAGCGTGCCCTTGGCGTCCTGGTACACCGCCCGCACGCGGATGTTCAGCCCCGCCACATCGTCCGCCACCCGGTAGGTGCTGCCGGTCGCCCGCGACACTTCGCCGGCGGCGACAAAGGTGATGTCTTCATAGACACCGGTGCCGGGGATGGTCTCGACCTGCCAGTAGTAGGCCACCGGCCCGGTCACCGCGCCGGTGGCGTTGCCTGCGCCGACGTTGTCGGCGTCGTGCACGCCACGGTTGCTCACCCGCAGCAACTGGCCGGCCACCGGGGCATCGGCCCGCGCGCCGCTGGCGTCATCGAGGATCGCCAGGTGGCCCGCAGGGCCATTGTTGACGGCGGTCCCCACACCCGAGGCCTGGGCGCTGTCGGCAAACTGCAGGCGCTCGATGCCGGTCAGGCGGTCCACGCCGTCACGGCCCACCACGGTATCGGTGACGATGACCGTGTCGCCCTCGATGCTGATGCGGTAGTCGGTGGCGATGCCGCTGAACACTGCGGTGTCGTAGCTGTTGTCGCCACTGAGGATCTCCCGCACGATCACCAGTTGCCCGGGGTTGTAGGTGCCGTTGAGCATCAGCGGCACCATCGGCTCCATGCTGTCGAAGGTGGCGATTTCCGGGCCTGTGCCATCGTGGTTGGCGCGTACGCTGATGCGTACGTTCAGCCACTTGTCACCGTCGAGGATGTCATCGCCGCCGCGCCCTTCGATCAGGTCGCTGCCGCTGCCGCCCAGGATGATGTTGCCGCCATCGAAGAAGGTCGCGCCGGCCGCCAGCAGGTCGACCAGGCCGTTGATCAGGCCGATGTTGGTCAGCACGCTGCCGGTGGCCCCGGCGGTGGGCAGCGAGGTGGCATCCTCGTTGTCGCCGCGCAGGAAGTCGCCATGGGCCGAGCCCGACAGGCCTTCCATGATGTCGAAGCGCACCAGCGCCGAAGCACCCGAGCCCGGCACCAGCGGCACATCGAAGAAGCGGTCGCTGTAGTCGATGGAGACGCCCTGGGCCAGGTCCTTGAAGGTCGCCCAGTCATAGCCTGAGCCGCCGATGTAGCGGTCGCCGAAGCCGAGGCTGCCGACCATGATGTCATCGCCGCCTTCACCGTTGAACTTGTCGTTCTCGTTGCCGCCGATGAACACGTCGTTGCCGATGATCGGGTCGTTGCCGAGCGGGTCGAAGTTGTCGCCGGGGGCGCCGTCCGAGGTGCCCTTCTCGATCCAGTCGTCGCCTTCGTTGCCCATGTCCTGCTCGTTGGCCTTGCTGCCCAGGATGAAGTCGTTGCCCTGGCCGCCGATGGCTTCGCTGGCATCCTCGCCGGTGACGATGAAGTCGTTGCCGAAGCCGCCGATGATCAGGTTGATGCCGTTGCCGCCGTGCAGCACATCGTTGCCGTCGCCGCCCTGGATGTTATCGTCGCCGCCGGTGTCGCTGATGATGTCGTCGCCGGCACCACCGCGCAGCTGGTCGTTGCCGTCGCCACCGTCGATCCGGTCGTTGCCAGCATCGCCCCACACCGTGTCGTCGCCCTCGCTGGCGATGAGGATGTCATCGCCGTTGGTGCCACCGAGCACGATGTGCTCGTCACCGGTGTAGCGGATGTAGTTACCGTCGGGGCCGGCGGTCAGCGGGTTGTCGCGGAACACCACCTGATGGCCGTTGTCGTCCAGCGGGTCGACGTTGCCCAGGCCGTCGTTGTACTGCTTGGAGCGATCCACTTCCAGGTAGAAGCCAGGGTCGGAGAACACCAGGCCCGGCAGGTGGGTGGCCGAGGTGTTGGCCATGATCAGCTTGGCGAACGAGTTGCTTTCCAGCTCGGCGTTCATCGACAGGCCAGCGGTGCGCTCCAGGTAATAGAAGCGGTCACCGTCCTGCAGTTTCTCCAGCTGGTTCTCGAACACGAAGTTGAAGGTGCTGCCGAGCATGCCGCCGAACGGCGTCTTCTCTTCGGCCAGGCCGCCGATCCACAGGTCGATGGCATCCACCCCGGTGATGGTCACCCCCTTGAGGTCGTCGGCGGTGCCCAGCACGCCATCCTTGCCGGCCTTGGTCACGTTGGCCCAGTCACCGCTGCCGTTGAGGAAGTCCAGGCGGTCGCTGGGCGCACCACTGCCACCGAATACCAGGGCCATGGCGGCGTCACGCTTGCCCTCGAGGGTGGTCGCTGCGCTGATGCTGGCGTGGGTGCCGTAGGCGGCGATGAAGTTGATCAGCGATTCCGGGTGCTTGAGGTGCTGCACCAGGTCGACCCAGCTGGTGTACGGCTTGAGCTGGGTGTCACCGGTCTGGCCATAGATGTCGCGGCGCAGGGCGTTGAGCGACGGGATGCCGACATCGCGGCCCCGGGCGATGTTGATCGCCGGCAGGTCCAGCGGCAGGCCCAGCAGGTTGTTGCGCAGCGCCTCGGTGACGAACTCGTCGATCTCGTTGCCGGCCTGGCGGGTCACCCCGCGCACGATGGCACTGGTCGCCTCCTCGGGTGTCACGCCACTGGCGGCATAGGCCAGCGGGTTGAGGAACGCCGCGATCAGGCCCATCTGCTGGTCGGGGTTGGCGCTGGCCGGGTCGCCGATCACCTTGAAGTCGACGTCGAAGCGGTCGACCGTTTCGGTCAGCATCGAGTGGCCGAAGCGGTACACGGTGTGCGCGAACTCGGCGACGATCGAGGCATCGAGGTCGACGTCATACACCTGGGTCGGGGCGAAGAACAGGTCGACCCGCGGCTGGATGGTGCGGGCGAACTCCTCGAACACCAGGTGCTGGTACTGCATCTCGGTGCCGAACTTGGCGGCCTGGAACAGCCGCTCGCCGTTCCACACCAGCGCGTCGATCTCGGCCTGGGTGGCAGGCAACGCCGCCACCGGGTTGAGCAGCCACTCGTTGAGGAAGGCCACATCGTGGGAGTCGAGCACGGTGTCCTTGGTCTGCGCCACCAGCCGGTTGTGCTCGGAATGGAAGATCGCATGCACGGCGGTCAGGCCGATGTTCTCGTTGACCCGGCCGTCACCGGCGATGTAGTGGGCGTCGAGCAGTTCGTTGTCGTAGGCGGTGTTGGCACCGGTCTGCGGGTTGAACGGCACCGCGTTGCCAATCGCATCGCCGGCATCCGGCGCCAGCACGCCGCCGCTGAACACCGGCACGGCGTTGTGGGCGATGTCGGCAAGGAACTGGTGGCCGGTGCGCACGGCATTGCTCAGGTCGATCGGCGCCAGCGGGTTGCCTTCGACCAGCACGTCGTCGGCGGTGCCGCCCAGGCCGTCACTCCCCTTCATCACCACCATCGGGTAGCCGTTGGGCCCCTTGATGAAGTTGCCGTAGGCGTCGGTGGCCAGCAACGGCACGTTGTCCACGTCGGCATCGGTGAGGTGGATGCCCAGCACATCGTTGGCCTGGGCCTTGACCACTTTCCAGGTGGCCATGCCGCCGATCTCGCTGTCGTCGCCGGTGCCGTACTTGCCGTCGGCGCCCAGGTCACGGTTGGTGATCAAGCGGCCGGTGGCGATCGGGCCGTCGTCGGTCAGCTGGTAGCCGCGCAGGAACACCTGGTGCGACGGGTGCGAGCTGTAGGTCTGGTTCTGGTCAACGAACGGCGTGGTGGTGTTGGTGTGCTCGTGGACATCGTCGGCAGTACCCAGCACGCCGTCGGCGCCAGGCAGGTTGGTGGCGCGGGTCAGCACCATGAAGTTGGAATGCCCGCCCGGCACGTACAGCGGGTCGTCCGCTTGCAGCGGGATGAAGATGGTGCCCGAGCCGCCCTTGGTCACCAGGTCCAGGCCGTGGTCGAAGAACTGCCCGAAGAAGGTCATCCAGGCGTTGAACGGCGCGGACAGGCCGGCATCCGGCGCGGTGTTCTCGAACAGATAAACATCGTGGTCGTCATTGGTGCCGAACTGGCCATCCAGGCCGGGGCTGGCGACGATGCGCACGCCATCCTTGAGCACGTCGTCGCTGCCTTGCGCGCCGAAGTCGAGGTGGCCGTTGGCACCGGGGTCATAGGCGGTGGCATAGGCGGCCGGGTTGTTCGAGGTCTGGTCGACGATCAGGTTGCTGATGGTGCGCGGCTGCGAGTCGAATACGTTGCCGCTGGTCTGCTGGTACGAGGTCGCCGGGCTAGCCGGGGAACCTGGGCCAAAGAAGCCGGCCGGGGCGCCTTCGGCCGAATTGAACACGGGGTCGCTCAGCCTCGGGAACACGTTGTCGGCGGCACCGTATTCGGTGTGGTTGTTGCCGTTGAGGTTCATCAGGTTGTTGTTCGAGCCATCGACCGCACGCAGGCCCAGCGGCGCGCGGATGTTGGGGATCAGCGAGAGGATGTCCTGCCCGGCCGCGTCGGCCTCGGCGATCTTGATCTGCGCGAGGATGAAGTTGAGGTCCGAGCGCACCATGTGCAGGCCGGCGCCGCCGTCGGCGGCATCCACCACCGGGGTTGGCGCCGTGGGCACGACCGGCGCGCCGGGCTCTACCACTGTGGTGGGCTGGGAGAACAGAATTTCGGTGGTGCCATGGCCATCCTGGTAGATCGCCTTGACCCGCAGCGACAGGCCGGCAAGGTCCGGCGAGACCTTGAACGCCGTGCCGTCGGCGCTCTGGAACGCCAGGTCGCCAGCCGGCAGCAGGATGATGTCCTGGAACACGCCACTGCCCGGGTCGGCCTCGAACTGCCAGTAGTACGAGACCGAGCTGTTGGCCAGGGTACCCAGCGGGTTGCCGGCGCCGATGTTGTTGGCATCGCGCACCCCGGCCACGCTCACGGTGAGGGTGTCGCCCACGGTGATCGCGCCGCCGTTGCCGTCGGTGATGGTCGGGCTGCCGGTCGGTTGCGCATTCGCCCCCGGCACCAGCACGCGCTGGCCGTCGGCGAACTGCAGGCGCTCGATGTGCAGCAGGGTGTCGGTGCCGTCGCGGCCGGCCACGCTGTCGGCCACGGTCCACACGTCATCCGCCGTGTCGGCGGTGCCACGGTCGTTCTGGGTGACCTGGTACTCGCTCTGCAGCCCGGAGAAGATCGCCGTGTCGAAGGCCGCGCCACCGGTGGAGGTGCCGGGCAGGATCTCGCGCACCGCCTTGAGCTGGCCGGGGTTGTAGGTGCGGTCGAGCATGAACGGGATCATGTCGACCATGCTGTCGAAGCTGGCGATCTCGGGGCCGGTGTGATTGACGTCGCCTGGGGCATACACCGCGATGCGCACGTTGATCCACTTGTCGCCGTCGATCAGGTCATCGCCGCCGCGGCCTTCGATCAGGTCACTGCCGTTACCGCCAAGGATGATGTTGCCGGTGGCAAACCCGGTGGTCGGCAGCCCGGCATCGGCCAGGAACTGCTGCAGCCCACGGATCAACTGGACGTTGGTCAATGCACCGCCGGTGGCGCCGCCGTGGTTGAGGATGGTCACCGCATCCACGTCATCGCCCTTGAGCACGTCGGCGAACTTCGAGCCGGACAAGCCCTCCACTTCGGCGAAGCGGTCGAGGATCGAGGCCGGTGAGGCGCCGACCGGGTTGAACACCCCGGCGTTCTGGTTCGGCGCGTTGCCATGGGGTTGGGCCAGCGCGGCCAGGCTCAGGTCGGCGGTGACGCCCACCTGGTCGTTCTTGTAGGTGATCCAGTCGAAACCGGACATGCCGTCCATCTTGTCCTGGGCATCGCTGCCGACAAAGATGTCGTCGCCGCCCTCGCCGATCATTTCATCGAAGCCGCCACCGCCGACGAAGATGTCGTTGCCGACCACGTCATCGGTGAGCAGCGGTGCGAAGTTGTCGCCCGGCGCGCCGTCCTGGGTGCCCTTCTCGATCCAGTCGTCGCCTTCGTTACCGGTGGGCGGCAGGTTGGTCTTGGCGCCGAGGATGAAGTCGTCGCCCTGGCCGCCGAAGGTGGTGGTGATGTCTTCGGTGGTGACGATGAAGTCCTGGCCGTCGCCGCCGAGGATCAGGTTGCCGGCGGCCAGCATGCTGCCGGCGATGATCACGTCGTTGCCGGCGTTGCCTTCCAGGCGGTTGTCGCCGAACGAGTCGGTGATGATGTCGTCGCCCGCGCCACCCAGCACCGCATCGTTGCCGGCACCGCCTTCGAGGCGGTCGTTGCCGCCGTCGCCATACAGGGTGTCGTCGCCGTCGCCGGAAATGATGATGTCGTCGCCAGCGGTGCCGCCGAGCACCACATGGTCCTCACCGGTGTAGTGCAGGAAGTTGCTGTCGCCGCCCACGGTGTCGGGGTTGTCGCGGATCACCAGCGGCACGATCTCGACGCCGTTGATCATCAGCCCGCCGGTGGGGTCGGCACGGCCGTCTGCACCGAGGCCTGTGTACTGGTTGGCCTGGTTGACCTCCAGGGTGAAGGTCGGGGTGAGGAACACCGTGTTGGACAGGTGGGTGACATCGGTGTTGAGCATGATCAGCTTGGCGAACGAGTTGTTCTCAAGCTCAGTGCCAAAGTTGAGGCCCGCGGTGCGCGACAGGTAATAGAAGCGGTCGCCGTTCTGCAGCGCTTCGAGCTGGGTTTCGAAGACGAAGTTGAAGCTTGAGCCGAGCATGCCGCCGAAGGGCATTTTCTGCTCGGCCAGGCCGCCGACCCAGAAGTCGATGCTGTCGACGCCGGTGATGGTCACGCCACTGACGTCGTCGGCGGTGTCCATCACGCCGTCCTTGCCCGCCAGGGTGACGTTGGCCCAGGCCCCGGTGCCGTTGAGGAAGTCCAGGCGGTCGCCCGGTGCCCCACTGCCGCCGAACACCAGCGCCAGGGCGGCGGCGCGTTTGTCTTCCAGGGTGGTCGCCGAGGTGATGCTGCTGTGGCTGCCGTAGGCGGCGATGAAGTTGACCAGCGAGGCCGGGTGCTTGAGGTGCTCGGCGAAGTCGACCCAGCTGATGTACGGCTTGAGCTGGCTGTCGCCGGTGGAATGGTAGAACTCGCGACGCGCCTGGTTGAGGCTGGGGATGCCGGTGTCACGGCCACGGGCCAGGTTCAGCGCCGGCAAGTCCAGCGGCAAGCCCAGCAGGTTGTTGCGCAGCGCCTCGGTGACGAACTCGTCGATCTCGTTGCCCAGTTGGCGGGTCACGCCGCGGATGATCGCCCCGGCCGCTTCGTCGGCGGTGGCGCCGCTGCCGGCGAAGGCCAGCGGGTTGAGGAAGGCGGCAATCAGGCCCAGTTGCTGGTCGGGATTGTTCGGGTCGCTGAGCACCGGGTTGAACGCGGGGTCGAAGCGGTCGACGGTCTCGGTCAGCATCGAGTGGCCGAAGCGGTACACCACGTGGGCGAACTCGGCGAGGATCGCCGGGTTGATCGAGGTGTCGTAACCGTTGGGGGCAAGGAACTCGTCCACCTGCGGCTGGATGGTGCGGGCGAACTCTTCGAACACCAGGTGCTGGTACTGCATCTCGGTGCCGAACTTGGCAGCCTGGAACAGCCGCTCGCCATCCCATACCAGGGCGGCGACCTCGGCGGGCGTGGTCGGCAGTGCGGCCACATCGTCTACCAGCCATTGGTTGAGGAAGGCCAGGTCGCCCGAGGCGAGGATGGTGTCCTTCGACTGCTGCACCAGGCGGTTGTGCTCGGAGTGGAACACATGGTGCACGGCGGTCAGGCCGATGTTCTCGTTGGCGCGGCCGTCGCCGGCGATGTAGTGGGCGTCGAGCAGTTCGTTGTCGTAGGTCAGGTTGCTGCCGCCCGGGCCTGGGGTCTGGGCGTTGCCGATGCTGTTGTCGGCATCGGCCTGCAGTACGCCACCAATCGAGACCGGTTCGGCGTTGTGGGCGATGTCGTCGAGGAAGCCATGGCCGGTGCTCACCGCATTGGCCAGGCTGATCGGCGCGGCGCGGTTGCCTTCGACCAGCTGGGTCAGGTCATCGGCGGTACCCGCGATGCCGTCGGCGCCATTGCCGATACGGATCACCACCTGGGGCATGCCGTTGGGGCCCTTGATGAAATTGCCATAGGCATCGGTGGCCAGCAGCGGCACGTTGTGCACGTTGGCGTCGGTCAGGTCGATGCCGAGGATGTCGCGGGCCTGGGCCTTGACCACCGCCCAGGTGGCCATGCCGCCGTTCTCGCCACTGCCATCGTCGGCAGTGCCGAACTTGCCGTCGGCGCCCAGGTCGCGGTTGGTGATCAAGCGGCCGGTGGCCACCGGGTCGCCGCCGGCATCGAGGGTGTATTCGCGCAGGAACACCTGGTGCGAGGGGTGCGAGCTGTAGGTCTGGCTCTGATCAACGAACGGCGAGGTGGTGTTGAGCTGGCCATCGTCGGCGGTGCCGAGCACGCCATCGGCGCCGGCGGTGTGCACCGCGCGCGGCAGCACCATGAAGTTGGTCTGCCCGCCCGGCACGTACAACGGGTCGTCCGGCTGCAGCGGAATGAACACGATGGCGCTGCTGGTCTTGGTGACCAGGTCCAGGCCGTGGTCGAAGAACTGGCCGAAGAACGTCATCCAGGAGTTGAAGCCGGCGGTCAGGCCGGCATCCGGCGACTCGTTGGGGATGAAGAACACTTCTTTGTCGTCGGCGGTGCCGAACACGCCGTCCACGCCGGGGCTGATCACCGCTGCGGCGCCGCCATTGGCCTCGACCGCCGCTGGGTTGTGCGCGGTCTGGTCGACGATCAGGTTGCTGATGGTGCGCGGCTGTGAGTCGACCACCGTGCCGCTGGCGGCGTAGGCCGCGCGGTACTGGGCATCGAGCAGGCGCAGGAACGAATTGTCGGCGGCGCCGAATTCGCTCTGCCCGGCCACCAGGTTGTTGTAGCTGCCGTCGACGGTGCGCAGGCCGAACGGCACCTGGCTGTTGGGCAGCAGCTCGATAAGGCTGGCGCCGTTGGCATGGGCTTCGGCGATGAAGATCTGCTTGAGGATGAACTCCAGGTCGGACTTGCTGAAATTGGCCATTTTCGGTTGACCTCGATCGGTATGGGGGGCGAGCGCGGGGCGCAGGCGCCCGTCGCGCCCGTTCATAGGCGTGCACGGTTTGCAGCGTTTTCTTGGCGCGAAACAGGGCGCGCAAAACCGTTACCCGCCTGGCGGGCTACGTGCCTGGAGTTCGCACAGGTTCAGGTTCGTCGGGCGCTCAGGCGCGACGGACCCAGGCCCTGGGTGGGCCGTGACCACGAGAGGTGGGGGATAACGTCCTGTAGAGCCCATTCACTCGGTACAAGAACAGAGGGCTGGTCATGTTCTGCTCCCACAGGAATGTCAGCGGGGGCTCGCGGGGCCGAGGCGACAACAGGGCTTCGGGCAAAGTTCCGACGAACTGAATAAGACTAAAGTTGTAGGCAAAAAAATTGTCAATATTACGTCGATAAAAAAGATTGGATCCCGCTAATCATTCTCAACTGGCTGTTTTTAATGAGATTTGCGAGGAATCCATAGAGCAAAAACGTATTACAAAATATTTCTCACAACCTACGCTCCTGCTTGTGGGGCGCTGCAGCGTGTTCGGATTACCCGCCAAAAGAGCGACCAGCCTGCGTGCCAATCAGCTTCCACACCTACTGCTACCTGGGCTGCCGCAAAGGCACCCGGTTTTCTGGAGGGAGGCCTCATGCCCAAGCACACATCCACCCGCTCCGAGCTCGCCGACGCACTGTTTCAATTACGACGCAGTTTCTATGGCCTGGCAGGTTTCAGCGGGGTGATAAACGTCATGATGTTGACACCTGCCGTGTACATGCTGCAGGTCTACGACCGCGCACTGGTCAGCCGCAACATCACCACCCTGGCCATGCTGACGGTGCTGGTGGTGGGCCTGTTCCTGCTGATGTCCACCCTGGAGATGCTGCGCACCCGGGTGCTGATCCGGGTGGGCAACTGCCTGGACATGGCCCTCAACCGGCGCACCTTCAGCGCCGCCTTCGAGCGCAACCTCAGCCGCGCCGGCGGCAGCCCCGGCCAGGCCCTGCAGGACCTGGCGCAACTGCGTCAGTTCCTCACTGGCAATGGCCTGTTCGCCTTCTTCGACGCCCCCTGGACGCCGATCTACCTGCTGGTCGCCTACCTGATCCACCCGCTGCTGGGGCTGGTCACGCTGATCGGCTCGATGATCCTGGTGGGCCTGGCCTGGCTCACCGAAAAGGCCACCCACCAACCGCTGGCCGAAGCCAACCAGGCGGCGCTGTCGTCGGCCAACTACGCCAACAACAACCTGCGCAACGCCGAGGTGATCGAGGCCATGGGCATGCTGCCGGCCATCAGCCAGCGCTGGTTCAAGGGCCACCTGCGCATCCTGCAGATGCAGACCCTGGCCTCCGACCGCGCCGCGCTGATCAGCAGCACCGGGCGCTTCGTGCGCATCACCCTGCAGTCGCTGATCCTCGGCAGCGGCGCGCTGCTGGCGATCGAAGGCAAGATCACCCCGGGGATGATGATCGCCTGCTCGATCCTCACCGGCCGCGCCCTGGCCCCGGTGGAACAGGTGATCGCCTCGTGGAAGCAGCTGCTCGCCTGCCGCCTGGCCTGGGCCCGGCTCAACACGCTGTTGCACGACTACCCACGGCGGCCACCGAGCATGTCGCTGCAGCGCCCGCAGGGCATGCTCGCGGTGGAGAATGTGTTTGCCGGCGCCCCCGGCACCGGCAACACCATCCTGCGTGGGGTGAGCTTCAGCCTTGCACCGGGCGAAAGCCTCGGCATCATCGGCCCGTCCGCCTCGGGCAAGTCCACCCTCGCCCGCCTGCTGGTCGGCGTATGGCCGACCCAGGCTGGCAAGGTGCGCCTGGACGGCGCCGACCTGTTCACCTGGAACAAGGCCGAGCTGGGCCCCTGGCTCGGCTACCTGCCCCAGGATGTGGAGCTGTTCGAAGGCAGCATCGCCGACAACATCGCGCGGTTTGGCGATGTGGACAGTGACGCGGTGATCCGCGCCGCCAAGATCAGCGGCGTGCACGAGATGATCCTGCGCCTGCCCCAGGGCTACGACACCCGCCTGGGCAACGACGGCAGCCCGTTGTCCGGTGGCCAGAAGCAACGCATCGCCCTGGCCCGCGCGCTGTATGGCGAGCCCAGCCTGATCGTGCTGGACGAGCCCAACGCCAACCTCGACGACCTCGGCGAAAAGGCCCTGGTGGACGCCATGGCCGAGCTCAAGGCCCGCGGTGCGACGGTGATCCTGGTCTCGCACCGGCCCAATGTGCTGTGCGCCGTCGACAAGGTGCTGATGCTGCGCGACGGCACCGTGCAGATGCTCGGCAGCCGCGACGAAGTGTTCGCCGCGCTGCGCAAGGCCAGCGTGATGCCGGCAGGCGCGGCGGCACCGACCCCACTGGCCTCGGTCAAGGCACGGGAGTGACAGATCATGCAGCTGAACATGCCCACTGAAACCACCCCCAACGCCCCCGACCACGGCATCGACCTGAACGTCACTCGCCCTGCCCGCTGCGGCCTGTGGCTGATGCTCGCCGGCTTCGGCGGTTTTCTGCTGTGGTCGTGGCTGGCGCCGCTGGATGCCGGCGTGGTGGCCACCGGCACGGTCAAGGTCACCAGCAACCGCAAGGCGGTACAGCACCTGACCGGCGGCACCGTCGAAGCGATTCTGGTGCGAGAAGGCGACCTGGTGAAGAAAGGCCAGGAAGTGGTGCGCCTGGATGCCTTGCGCGCCGTGTCCGAGCAAGGCGCGGTCAGCGCCCAGTACATCGTCAGCAAGACCGTGGAGAACCGCCTGGAGGCCGAGCGTGACGGCGAGGACACCGTGACTTACGACCCCGACCTGCTGGCCCGCTTTGCTGGCGACCACCGCCTGCTGGCCGCGATGGACTTGCAGGAACACCTGCTCGATACCCGCCGCGCGGGGCTGGCCGGCGAGATCGACATCCTCGAAGAGAACCTCACGGCCTCGGCGGTGCAGCTCAAGGGCCTGCAGCAGGTGTATGGCGCGCGCGCCTCGCAGATCGGCTTCCTCGACCAGGAACTGCACGGCACCCGCACCCTCGCCGCCGAAGGCTACGTGCCGCGCAACCGCCTGCTGGAGCTGGAACGCAGCCATGCCGACCTGTCCGCCGGCCAGGCCGAGAACCTCAACAACATCGCCCGGGTGCGCAGCCAGAACAGCGAGATCCGCCTGCGCATCCTGCAGCGCCAGCACGACTACCGCAAAGAGGTGCAATCGCAGCTGACCGACACCGCCAAGGAATGCACCACCCTGGCCGACCGCCTGCGCGCGCTGGATTACGAAGTGGCGCACACGGTGATCCGCTCGCCGATCGACGGCATGGTCCAGGCCCTGAGCATCGCCACGGTCGGCGGGATCATCCAGCCCGGCGCCAAGATCATGGAGGTGGTACCGCTCGACGAGCCGCTGCAGGTGGACGCGATGATCCCGGTGCAGGCTATCGACAAGATGGTCCCGGGGCTTGCGGTGGACCTGTCCTTCCCGGCGTTCAACCACGCCCAGACCCCGAACATCCCCGGGCGGGTCAAGACCATCTCGGCCGACCGGCTGATGGATGAAGAGAGCAAGCAGCCGTTCTACCTGGCCCAGGTTGAGGTGACCCAGGCCGGCATGGCCCTGCTGGGCAGCAACCATATCCGCCCCGGCATGCCGGCCAGCGTCACTATCAAGACCGGCGAACGCAACCTGCTGAGCTACCTGCTCAAGCCGATGATCGAGCGCGTCGACAGCGCCTTCAAGGAGCAATGATATGAACCGTCATTGCCTGTGCCTGTGCCTGCTGGGCCTGGCCCTGCCCGCCGGCGCCATGGACCTCAAGCAAGCCTGGGACCTGCTGCAGTACCAGGGCCCGGTGTACCGCGCCGCCGTGCACGAACAAGAGGCAGGCATGGAAAACCGTGCCATCGGCCGAGCTGGCCTGCTGCCGCAGATCAACGCCTCGGCCTACACCAACAAGGTCAACGGCAACCAGCGCCAGAACGGCATCAACAACGACCTCGACTACGACTCCACCGGCGCCAGCCTGCGCCTGCGCCAGCCGCTGTTCAACAAGCAGAAGATGGCCGAATACCGCCAGGGCCAGCAACGTGCCGACTACAGCGTGGCGGTGTTCGATGCCAAGAGCCAGGACGCGGCGGTACGCCTGGCCGAGAGTTACTTCAACGTGCTGCTGGCCAGCGAGACCATCAGCCTGGCCCACGCCAAGCTGAGCGCCTTCGAAGAACAGCTGGCCTCGGCGAAACGGCGCATGGAACTGGGCGACGGCACCATCACCGACATCGACGAGTCGGCCGCGCGCCGCGACCTGGCCGAGGCCGAGCTGATCGAGGCGCAGGACAACCTGGTCAACGCCCGCCGCCAGCTGGCCGAGTACATCGGTGAAACCCCTGAATCGCTGACCACCCTGCAACCGGGCTTCGCCACCCCACCGCTGCTGCCCAGCAACTTGCAGGATTGGCTGGTCAAGGCCCAGGCCGACAGCCCGCTGATCCATGCACGCCGCCACAGCCAGGAGATCGCCGAAGAAGAAGTGAAACGGGCCAAGGCCGGCCACTGGCCGACCCTGGACTTCGTCGCCGGCTATACCGCCGGCGAAAGCCAGTCGCTGTCGGAGCTGAACCAGCGCAACCACTACAGCTCGATCGGCCTGGAAATCAACATTCCGCTGTACAGCGGCGGCGGTGTCAGCGCCCTCAGCCGCCAGGCCAGCGCCAACAGCGCCAAGGCCCAGGACGAACTCGACGCCACCCGCCAGGAAGTCATCACCGGCACCACCCGGGAGTTTCGCGGCGTGCAGAGCGGCGCCCTGCGCATCCGCGCGCTGGAAAAAGCCGTGGTGTCCAACGAACGCTCATTGCTGTCGACCCGCAAGGGCTTCAAGGAGGGGGGCATCAGCACCAACTCGGATGTGCTCAATGCCGAGGAGCTGCTGTTCGTGGCCAGGCATGACCTGTTCGAGGCCAAGTTGCGCTACTTGATGTCGCGCCTGCGCCTGGCCTCGTCGGTGGGGAGCCTGGGGGATGACGATATCGACCAGATCAACGATTACCTGGGGCCGGAGTTGTTGGTGAGCAAGTGAGGGGGATTGCTGGCTAACCAGGGATTGCGCATGGTTTGAGGTCGATATGATCGGAGTGGGAGTGACTGGCTGGAATTGCCTGTGCCGGCCCATCGTCGGCAAATCGCAGCGGCGGACGGCCTTCGTGGCTGTGCTCTTAGGCTCTGTACGAAAAGTTTTGTGGGAGCGGGCTTGCCCCGCGATGGAGTGCGAAGCGCTCCTGTACCCGATATCAAATAGTGTCAAAGATGCCGCGAATTCAGGCTTTGCTGCCGCGTCGCGGCAGATCGCGGGGCAAGTCGCATTGGCGCACCGCCGCTCCCACAACGTTGAATGACCACACTTTTCGTACAAAACCTAAATAGACCTCTGGATACGTTGAGGCCTGGCCAATTTCCACAACAAAAATCCCCATATTTATCCCCAAGCCTAGATTTGACTTCTGCGGCTTCGCGTCAGGATCTAGTAACTTTAATTCGCAATTTGCTGATATGAGAGGTGCGCCTGTAGCGCACAAGAACCAGGGCAAAGCCCTGGTCTTGAAGCGTTTGACGGCTGAGAAATCGGACTTGCGCCGTTGGGTCGTTGGTTATTCAGGGATCAGAGGAGCTTGTTCGCCCCCTAAAAAACACAACCCCTACTACCACCCCAGTAATACAACGCTATAGAAGCCAACCATAAAATCATATTTCCACCCATCACCAACAAAAACACTAGAGAGAAGCGCTTACTTTCAAACTGAAATATCCTCCTATAGATATTCATCACCCCAAAGAAAGAATTGAAATCCACACCTTTGCGCCTAGCATACTCAGCAGAAGAAAATACAAGCAACGCCCCACTAAACATGAAAAAATAAAACGAAAACTCTCTAAAATAATATATATATTCACACATTAGAAACTCACTCACTGGAAGTTTGTGGATGGATTCAGCGGGGACTTCACCTCATACCCCACCCCTGGCCCCAAACCCATATAAATATCTGGCCATGAAGATGTTTGGGTCACCTCTACATTGAAGATACCAACACCAAAAGCAAACCCTAATGCAGCAGGTAGCGGCTTCGCGTCTTCAGCAGAGAACTTCAAACCGCAACTTGCACTCGCACGGTTCGCAACAGTCGATGTCTGGAAACTACCCCACTTCGACACACCGCTTTTCTCATTCACAGCCACGCTTCCTGACATTCCAGCTCAAGCAGCAATAACAATTGACGCCTTACATTCGCCCGTTGCTACCGGCCTAGGCGGCGGCGCCATCGCACGAGCAACTGCCTCCGGCGACTCACCATTGTTCATCATGTGAGTGCCCAACGAAGTACGCTCCTGCACGCCCGGCATATTGGCAAACGGTGCATCCCACAAGCCCAACGGGTCCGCACGCATAACAGACGTGTTGCTCACAGCTATAGACGTTCATCCCACCCTGTATCCCAATCGGGTACCTGGACACATACCGCGCCATTAAGTGATCAACTAAAACCAACCCGCATATCTACCACACACCCTTGCGACCTAGCATAAAAAACCAAAAATATCATAAAAATTCCAACAAGCGCCCCTCCATAAACAGTCAAAAGAACTATCCAAGAAAGCCTTTTGTTCTCAAACCTAAAGACCCGACGATACATCTCAAAAAGACCTGGAAACGTTTTCATATTTATTCCGTTTCTCTTGCAATAGGCGTTCGCGTAAAAAACCGTGAAAAACAACGTAAAAAATGCGCCCCAAAAAAACACCTGAATCACAGTATTCAGCCAAACACACATAACGCATCCTTACTTATTAAGTGGAATAGAGATATTGGGGTGCACAGGAATCTTCAACTCTGGCCCAGCACCTAGTCCAATACCAAAGTAAATCTCCGGCCATGTAGACGTCTGCCCGACCTCTACTGAAATGATTCCAAAACTCATACCTACTCCGGCACCGGCCTTAAGCGGCTTAGCGTCAGGATCTGCGATTTTCAAACCACAACTCGCAGCCGCGCGCAACGCAACCGTTGACACGGGAACACTGAGCTGCGAGCCAAATCCAGAAACTTCATTCTCGCTTACCCCCACGGAGAGTCCTGCTCCGACCGCGGCGGTACCAGCTGCACGGCACTCGCCTGTCGCTATGGGTTTGGGGGGCGGTGGCGCCATCGCTTTAGCAATCGCCATTTTTCATCATATGAGTGCCCAACGAAGCACGCTCCTGCACGCCCGGCATGTTGGTAAATGATGCATCCCACAGTCCCAATGGATCCGCGCGCATAACAGGCGCGTTATTCACATAGCTATAGACGTTCATCCCACCCTGCATCCCAATCGGGTCCCTGGACACATACCGCGCCATTTTCGGCTCGTAATAGCGATAGCGGTTGTAGTGCAGCGCCGTTTCCGGGTCCTGGTATTGCCCCTGGAAGCGAATCGGGTTGCTAACCCCCTGCAATCTGGCTCGCTCCGTGCGTTCCTCGCGCACTTCCCCCCACGCCGTGTAATGCGCACACCAGACCACGTTCCCCTGCTCATCGGTGAGCTCTTGTGGCGTGCCCAGATGGTCACAGTGGTACCAGGCAATGGCATCGAAGGCCTGCGGTTTGACCTCGGTGTGCCACAGCGGGTCTTGGTCGAAATCGTATTCACGCAAGCTCCAGTCTGGCTGCTTGTGCAGGCGGATCGGGCCGTTGCGCAGGGCCTGGGCGACCGGTACAAAACTGCCAGGTTCGTAAAGGTAATGTACGGTGCGGCCAGTGTCGCCCTCATCCCGTGGTGGAGAGCTTTCCCAGGCCAGGGTGTCGCCATCCCAGCCGAACAAGGTGAAGCCACAGCCGAGATCACGCTGGCGCTTGGCGCGTTGCATCTCGTTCCAGCCAGTGCCCGCCTCCGCCTTGTTCCAATAGTGCGCGACCGAGTGTTTATGCAAGCGGCGGCCGAGCGCATCGTAGCTGTACTCGACCTTGAGCTTGTCATCGTTATAGCTGGCTAAACGGTTGAACAGGTCCCAGGTGAAGTGCGCTCGGACACCGTCTGCCAACCGATGGGTCAGGTTGCCGCGCTCGTCGTACTTGAAATGGCTCCCGGCATACGATCGCAACTGGTTGTCCATCACCTTGTTTCGTCTGGCGTCCTGCTCAAGCGGGCGGTTGAGTTGCTGGGTTTTATCCAGCAGGTTACCCGCCGGGTCGAAGGCGAAGGTTTCGGCGCCCAGGCGGCTGTTGGCCTGCAGCAGGCGCCCAAGGGGATCGTATTGATACGCCAGCTGGCCACGACGGCTGTCATGGATGTCCGTCAATTGCCCGACCGGGTCGTAGTGGTATTGCCGTTTGATCAGCACCGACTTGCCGTCGTGACTGCCCAGCCATTGCTCTTCAGGCCGTCCGGCCACGCTCCAGCGCTGTGTGTGCATCAGGTGGTTGCCTTGATGGCGCACCACTTCGCGGTGCAGGTCATCACGCTCGTAGGCGAGCATCTCGTGCTGGTCGAGGGTCATGCCCAGCAGATGGCCGCTGCCGTAGGTCAGCCAGCTGACCCGGTGGCCATCCGGGCGAA
Source organism: Pseudomonas sp. GZD-209 (assembly GCF_049310485.1). Classification (NCBI taxonomy): domain Bacteria; kingdom Pseudomonadati; phylum Pseudomonadota; class Gammaproteobacteria; order Pseudomonadales; family Pseudomonadaceae; genus Pseudomonas; species Pseudomonas sp. GZD-209. The sequence continues at coordinate 1,512 of NZ_JBMOWQ010000264.1, read as the reverse complement.
CCGTGGCAACGCGCTGGTTCAGGGCATCGTATTCGTGTTGCCATACCGCCACCATCAGGTTGGCGGTCATCAGGTAGTGCTGATGTTCGCGGGTCAGGTTGCCGGCGTCATCGTAGAACCACTGCAGTTTGCTGACGGCATTAAGCGCCTGGATCAACTTGCCGTTGCCATCGTAGGCGAAGGTTTCGCGCTGCTGCTGATCGCCCTGGCTCGCGCAGCGCTCGACCAGGCGGCCCATGGCATCGAAGCGCAGGTCGATGCGGCGTTGGCCGACCTGGGTGCTCGCCAGCCGACCGCTGCTCGGGTCGTACTGGTAGCGGGTGGTCAGGCCGTCGAAGCCGGTCTCCTCCAACCGGCGCCCTGCCACGTCGTACAAGAACCGGGCGCGGCTTTCGTTCTGGTTGGCCATACCGACCAGGCGGCCGAGCCGATCCCAGTGGTAGCTGACCGAATGTTCGAGCGCATCGACCCGTTCGGCCAATAGCCCGGATCGGGTATAGCGCCACGTCGTACACCGATCCAACGCATCGGCATGCGCCAGCAGCCGGCCTTCGGCATCGTAGTTGAAGCGCTCTTCGGTCTTGTCGGGATGGGTGACCTTGGCCAGTTGCCCGACCTGGTATGCGTAGGCGGTGGTGTGGCCCGCCGCATCGGTGAAGTCGCTCAGCTGGCCGAAGGCGTTGTATGTCCACTGGCTGCGCTTACCCGAGCAGTCGCTGTACTCAAGCAACTGCCCGGCGTCGTTGTAGGCGAGTGTCTTTTCGTTGCCCAGCGCATCCTTGATCGCCTTCAACAATCCCGTCGAGGTGTAGGCGAACTCGGTCTTGTTGCCCAGCGGGTCGACCGTTTCGACCAGGTTGCCGGCGTCGTCGTAGTCGCGCAGCCACAGGCCGCCTTCGGCATCGCTGATCTTGATCAGTTGGTCCTTGTCGTCGTAGGCGTAGTGCACCACGGTATGGTCGGCGCGGATGTGCTGCAGGCGGTTACTGCGTTCATCGTAGGTGTAGCGGTCCTGGCTGCCGTCGGCGTGCAGGTGGCGGATCACGTTCTTGCGCGCGTCGCGGAACAGCCACTCCGAGCGCTCGTCGGCGTGCTGGATGCGGTAGGTGTAGCCCTCGGCGTCGTAGTAGTGGCGAGTCTGGCCGCCGTAGGCGTCGGTCACAGTGGTCAGGCGGATGTGCTCATCCCACGCCAGGCGGGTTTCGAAGCTGCCGTCGTCGGCCCATTCGCGGATCGCCCGGGCGTGCGGGCCGCTGCCGTCCCATTCCAGGTTGAGGCCTCGGTCGGTGCGGTCGGTGTAGCGGGTGATCAGGTGGTGCTGGTACTGGTAGCGCCAGGCGGCGCCGTGCTCGTCCTGGGCGGCGATCAGGTCGCCCTGGTCGTCGTAGTGGTAGGCGCACAGCTGGCGCAGCGGCTTGCCGTCGACCACTTGCCACAGGCCCTGGATATGGCCGTGGTCATCGAGCAGCGTGCCCAGTTGCAGGTGCACCTTGGACGGGTCGTTGTCGGCGT